>PWVN01000165.1 GCA_003561835.1 Syntrophomonadaceae bacterium | reverse complement strand
GAATACGCCCAGGACAAATATTCCTCCACCCCCCGGTACCGCATCGTGGCGGAAGAGGGGCCAGACCACGACAAGACTTTTACGGCCGAGATCCTCCTGAAGGGGGAGGTTTGGGCTGCGGGCTCGGGGAAGAGCAAGAAGGAGGCGGAACAGGAGGCGGCCAGGGGAGCCTATCATCGCCTCAAGGGGGAGTAGGCCCCCTTGCCGGGTTGCCGGGCCTGTGTTGCCGGGCCTGTGCTGCCGGGCCTGTGTTGTTAAGCTCTGGTTGCCCCGGCTTCAGTTTTGATTTCTTTTTTCCAAATATTTTGTGTATTTTACCGAAATAGGGTGAAATAATTTTTCCGGCAGCAGGATTTTATTTCCTCAAACCGAATAATATAAGCGATAAACTTCATAGGCCTGTGCTCCTGTCAGCTATCATGCTCCAGGATAAAAACGAAACAACTGCGGTTCAGATGACCTAAAGGAGGAGCCAATATGGAGGTTTTACGGGTTTCTGCCAAGTCCAACCCCAAGGCGGTGGCTGGAGCCATCGCTGCTGTGGTCCGCGACCAGGGCAGGGTAGAGGTTCAGGCGGTGGGAGCCGGAGCGGTTAACCAGGCCATCAAAGCCATAACCATTGCCAGGGGGTTCGTGGCCCCCAACGGAATTGACCTGGTGTCGGTCCCGGGGTTTGCCGAGATCGAGATCAACGGTGAAGAGAGGACAGCCATTAAAATCCTTGTTGAACGCAGGTAAAAGAATCTGCCTGCTTGTTACGGCAAGCAGGCCTTTTATTGGTGGTGGAAACGTTTGTACCTGAAACGGATCGAGCTCCTGGGGTTTAAATCCTTCGGGCAGAAAACAGAGATGGAGTTTCAAAGAGGCATTACCGCCATCGTGGGCCCCAACGGCTGCGGGAAGAGCAATATCGTGGACTCCTTCCGCTGGGTTCTGGGGGAGCAGAGCGTCAAATCCCTTCGGGGCACGAAAATGGAGGATGTCATTTTCAACGGTACTTCGGTGCGTAAGCCCTTGAGCGTGGCCGAAGTATCGCTTACGTTTGACAACGAAGACGCTTTCATCGACCTGGATTACCGGGAAGTCACGGTTACCCGCAGGATTTACCGCTCCGGGGAGAGCGAGTACCTCATCAACAAGCGGCCCTGCCGGCTCAAGGACATCCAGGGGCTTTTCATGGATACCGGCATCGGGAAAGAGGCCTATTCCATCATCAGCCAGGGGAAGATCGATATCCTCCTGAGCACCCGCCCGGAAGACCGGCGCAGCGTCTTTGAAGAGGCGGCGGGGATTTTGAAATACAAGAACCGCAAGCGGGAGGCGGAGCGGCGCCTCAAGGAGACGGAGGACAACATCCTGCGCATCGGCGATGTGGTGGCGGAACTGGAGGTCCAGATCGTCCCCCTGGAGGGGCAGGCGGCCGTGGCCAGGGAGTACCTGCAGCTGAAGGAACGCCTGGACCGCCTCATCCTGTCCCTCCTCTTCGCCGATGCCAGCACCCTGCACAGCCGGCTCCAGCGCCTGGAAGAGGGCCTGGAAAGCAGCCAGGGGAAGATCGGGGACCAGGCCCGCTTGTTGAACCGGGAAGAGGGCCGCCTCACCTCGGGGCGCTGGGAGCTGGAAAAGAAGACGGAAGCGCTGCAGGAGCTGCAGAAGAAGCTCTACAGTGTCAACGAGGAGCGGGAGCGGGCCCGGGGGGAGCGGGAGCTCCTCCGGGAGAAGCTGAAGGCCCTGGCGGAGCGCCTGGCGAAGAACGAAGGGGAAGAGGCAAAGGTCCAGGAGGAACTGAAGGCCGGGGTAGCCCTAGCGGAGGAGCTGAAAGAGCGGGAGGCCCTGCTGCATCAGGACCTGGACGCATACCGGCAGGAGTTGGAAGGCCTGGAGGCCAGGTACCGGACCGAGGAGAAGGAGGCGGGAGGGGACGAGGCGGCGGCCCTGGAGGCGTTGAAGGACCGGCTCCTGGGGGGGCAGCGCCACCTGGAGAAGGAGATCTCCGCCCTGGAAGTAAGGAAGTCCTTTCTGCAGGACCGGGTGCGGCTCCTCAAGGAGGAGTCCGAGGCCCTGGTCCTGGACAAATACAAGGTCGGCAACGACCTGTCCCTGAAGGGGGCGGACGTGGAAGGCCTGACACAGAAGGCGCAGAAACTGGAGGACCAGCTGGCCGCGGCGGCGAAGCGGCGGACGGAGCTTACGGAAAAGGCGGAGGCCGGGGAGAGGGAGCTGGCCGGGCTCCGGGAAGAGGCCCGGGGGCTCCGGGAGAAGATCATCGTCTTGCGGGAGCTGGAGTCCACCTTCGCCGGCTACTACCAGGGGGTCCGGAACCTCCTCCAGGGGAAAAAGACGGGCCAGCCCGAATGCCGGGGGATCCACGGGGCGGTGGCGGACCTGATCGAGGTGAAGGAGGAGCACCGGACGGCGGTGGAGACGGCGCTGGCCGCCAGCCTTCAGGACCTGGTGGTTGAAGATGAGAAGAGCGTGGCGGAGGCCATCGATTATTTGAAGAAGAACCGCTTGGGGCGGGCCACCTTCCTTCCCCTGACGGTCATCAAAGGGAGGTTCCTGGAACAGGAGAGGCTCCCCCGGAAGATCCTGGGGCTGGCCGTGGACCTGGTCCGCTGCGAGGCCCGCTACCGGCAGGTCCTGGAGTTCCTGCTGGGCCGGGTTCTGGTCTGCGAGGATTTGAAGGCGGCCCAGGGGGCCGCCCGGGAGGCGGGGTTCCGCTACAAGGTGGTCACCCTCCAGGGGGAGGTTATCTACAGCGGCGGCGCCGTGACCGGGGGCTCCAGCCGGCAGAAGGACACCTTTTTGCTGGCCCGGAAGCAGGAACTGGAGAACCTGGAGGAGAGGCAGGGGGTCCTGAAGGGGCAGATGGAGGTGCTGGCCGGGGAGGTGGACTCCCTGAAGGCGGGGCAGGAAGAGGCTGCCCGGCTCCGGGAGGGGCTGGAGAAGGGGCTCCAGGAGGCCCGGGCCGCCCTGAGTCAGGCCGAAAACCGCATGGAATATTTAAAAACCGCCGGCGCGGATATTAGCCGCCGGGTGGAGGAGAATAAGAAGGGGCAGCGCCGGGCGGCGGCGGACGTAAAGGAGCTGGAAGGCCTGGAAGGGCAGCTGCGGGAAGAGCTGGCAGGGGTGCTGAAGGAGGCCGCCCGGGTCCAGGGAAAACTGGACCGCATCCGGGAGCGGCTGGCCTCGGGCCAGGGAGCCCTGGCGGGCCTGCGGGAGAAGATCACCGCTTTGAAGGTGGAGCAGGCCGGTGCGAAGGAGAAGCTGCGCCATACCCTGGAAAAATCCCGGGAGGTCCGGGAAGAGGCGGAGGCGCGGGCGAGGCACCTGGAAAAAATCTTTGATGAGCGGGGCGGGCTGAAAACCGAGGAGGGCCGGCTGCAGGAATCCCTGGAGCAGGGGGAGGCGGCCCTGGCCCTGCTGGACGGGGACCGGGACGGGCTGGCCGCCCGCTTGAGCGCCATGAAGGAGGAGCAGGAAAGCTTCCGGCTGGACAGCATGGCCCTGGAGGAAGATATCCGGAAAATCCGGGAGGAGCTCCAGGAGATGAAGCGGGAGGCCTCCCAGCTGGAGGTCCAGCGGGCCAAGGCGGAGACGGAGCTTTCGGCCCTGAAAGACAGGCTGCTGGAAGAATACGGCCAGGCCTTTGAAAAGATCCGCAAAGAAGACGTGGAGCCCCTGGGCAAGATGGCCCTGCGGGCGGAAATCGAGGCGGCCAAGGAGGGAATCGCCGCCCTGGGGACGGTGAACACGGGGGCTATCGAGGAGTTTGAGCGCATTGGCCAGCGCATCCGGTTCCTGGGGGAACAGCGGGAGGACCTGCTGGCGGGGAAGGGTTCCCTAAGCCGCATCATTTTGGAGATCGACCAGAAGATGGGCAAGAAGTTTTTGGTCACCTTCGAGGAGATCAACCAGGAGTTCAACAAGATTTTCCGGCGCCTCTTCGGCGGCGGCATGGCCTACCTGGAACTGGTGGACCAGGCGGACCCCCTGGAGAGCGGTATCGAGATCATCGCCAAGCCGCCGGGGAAAAAGATGCAGATGATTTCCCTGCTCTCCGGCGGGGAGCGGGCCCTGACGGCCATCTCCCTCCTCTTTGCCCTGATGCTGGTCAAGCCCTCCCCCTTCTGCGTCCTGGACGAGATCGACACCTCCCTGGACGAGAGCAACGTGGAGCGGTACTGCAGCTTCTTGAAGGAGCTGGATGAAATGACCCAGTTCGTCCTGGTCACCCACAAGAAGCAGACCATGCGGATCGCCGACATCCTCTACGGGGTCACCATGGAGGAGGCGGGGATTTCCAAAATTATCTCCGTCAAGATGCGGGAGAAGGCGGTGTGAGGCGCCGGGCCGTAAGGTGGTATGAGGCGCCCCTCCGGCGGAGGGGCGTTTTGTTTTTCTATTCCGGTAAGAGCAAGAGCAGCCAAGGACGGTGGATAAAGGATGTCGTTGTTCGATAAATTTGTCGAGGGCCTTAAGAAGACCCGGGAAAGTTTTTCCGAAAAGTTCGAGGTCCTCTTCCGGCGGGGCCTGCTGGACGAGGAATTTTTTGACGAATTGGAGGAAATCCTCATCACTTCGGATCTTGGGGTGGAGTTGAGCCTGGAAGTGGTGGAGGAGCTGAAGTCCCATGTGAAGGCGGAGAAGGTGGCGGAGAGAGGGGAGATCAAATCCTTTCTGCGCCGGCTCCTGGTGCAAAGGCTGGCCGGGGAAGGGGTAGGGGCAAAGGAAGGCGCAGGGGAAGGGGTAGGGAAAAAGGCAGAGGAAGTCGAAAGGGAAGATGCAGAGACAAGGGCAGGGGCAGAGACAAGGGCAGGGGAAGGTATAATCAACTTCGCTCCCCAGCCCCCCACGGTGGTCTTGATCCTGGGGGTCAACGGGGTGGGGAAGACCACCAGCATCGGCAAGCTGGCCTACCTGCTGAAGGGGCAGGGCAAGAGGTCCGTCTTCGCTGCGGGGGACACCTTCCGGGCGGCGGCGGGGGAGCAGCTGGAGATCTGGGCCCAGCGGGCCGGGGCGGAAATCGTGGCCCACCAGCAGGGCTCCGACCCGGGCTCCGTGATTTTCGATGCCATCAGCGCTGCCAGATCCCGGGGCACCGACGTGGTCCTCTGCGACACCGCCGGGCGCCTCCATACCAAGTACAATCTGATGGAGGAGCTGAAAAAGCTGGTGCGGGTGGCGGGGAAGGCCTGTCCCGGGGCCCCCCACGAGACCCTCCTGGTCATCGACGCCACCACGGGGCAAAATGCCATGGCCCAGGCGGAGCTCTTCAGCAAATCCGTGGAGATAACGGGGCTGATCCTCACCAAGCTGGACGGGACCGCCCGGGGGGGCATCGCCCTGACGGTGCGGGACAGGCTGAAGATCCCCATCAAGTTCATCGGGCTGGGCGAGGGTCTCGACGATCTGCAGCCCTTTTCCGCTGAAGAGTTCGTGGACGCCCTCCTGGATGTTTAGGGAGGGCCCTGCATAAAAAAAGCAGCCCGGGGGCTGCTTAACAATTGTCTTTTTTGTCTTTCCTGTCTTTTTTGTCCTGCCTGTCTACATGTCTTTCCTCTCTGGCTTCGGGACTTTGTCTGGTCAGTTCTGCGCTGAACTCTTCTTTCATCTGCCTGCTGTCCTGGTTCTTCTTTCTTTTTTCCCGCTTTTTCTTGCCCATGGAGTCCCTCCTTAAACTTTTTGTGCCCTTAGCTTGCCCAATTTCAGGGAAAAATACACTTTTTCTTGACAGGGCCCTGCCGGTCCAGTAAAATAATGGCTGCAGGGTGTAAAGGAGTAACCCTTGACGGGGGGTGGCGGTCCGGTGCTGGAGAAGCGGGAGCGCATGAACTATCTAAGCGATTTTTACGGGGAGCTTCTGACCCCCAGGCAGCAGCAGATCCTGGACCTCTACTACAACCACGACCTGTCCCTGGGGGAGATCAGCAGCGAGACCCGAATCAGCCGCCAGGCGGCCCACGACATCCTGAAGCGCTCCGAGGGCACCCTGGAACGGCTGGAGGGCAAACTTGGCCTTTACCGGCGCTTCCTCAGGCAGCAGGAAGAACTGACCGCCGCCCTGACCCTCCTCGAGGAGGAGAAGAGGCAGCCGGGGCCCGAAAGCCCCGCCCTGCAGGAAGCCATCGACCGGATCCGCACCCTCCTGGAGTAAGCCTCCAGGAAGAAGCGCTCTGGTTTCCCAGTTTGTGTAAAAAAGCGAAGTTTATCATACAAATTTGTGAGTAAGTTTACTTTTAGGCCTGACCCCGAAAGTAAACTTACTGAGGGGGGAAGGAGATGCTGTTTCCCAACCTGGCGAATAAGATTCAGGATACCTTTCAGCGGCTGCGGGGCAAGGGCAAGCTGACGGAGAGGGATCTGGACGAGGCCTTGCGGGAGGTGCGCCTGGCCCTGCTGGAGGCCGATGTCAACTTCAAGGTGGTTAAGGGCTTTTTAAGCAGCGTCAAGGAGCGGAGCCTGGGCCACGAGGTTTTAAAGAGCATCACCCCGGGCCAGCAGATCGTCAAAATCGTCCACGAAGAGATGACGAAGCTCATGGGGGGCGGCGTCAGCCGCCTGGAGATCAAGGAGACCCCCGCCTGCATCATGCTGGTGGGGCTACAGGGTTCCGGGAAGACCACCACGGCGGCCAAGCTGGCCCGGCACCTCAGTAAGCAGCACCGGCCCCTGCTGGTGGCGGCGGATATCTACCGCCCGGCCGCCGTCAAGCAGCTGCAGGTCCTGGGGGAATCTCTCTCCCTCCCCGTCTTCAGCATGGGGGAGGCCAACCCTGTGGACATCGCCCGGGCTTCCCGGGAGAAGGCCCGCAAAGAGGGCCGGGACCTGATCCTCCTGGATACCGCCGGCCGCCTCCATATCGACGAGGCGATGATGCAGGAACTTCAGGACATCAAGGAGGCGGTGAAGCCGGCGGAGATCCTCCTGGTGGTGGACGCCATGACGGGCCAGGACGCCGTCAACATCGCCGGGAGCTTCCACGAACGGCTGGGCATCACCGGGGTCATCCTGACCAAGGTGGACGGGGACACCCGGGGGGGCGCCGCCCTCTCCGTCAAGGCCGTCACCGGCTGCCCCATCAAGTTCGTGGGCCTGGGGGAGAAGACGGAGGCCTTCGAGCCCTTCCACCCGGACCGCTTCGCCTCCCGCATCCTGGGGATGGGGGACGTGATCTCCCTGGTGGAGAAGGCCCAGGCCACCCTGGACACGGAAAAGGCCCGGGAGATGGAGAAGAAGATCTTCAGCAAGACCTTCTCCCTGGAAGACTTCAAGGAGCAGCTGCAGCAGGTGAGGAGCATGGGGCCCCTGGACGAGCTCCTGGACATGATCCCCGGGGCCGGCAAGATGAACAAGGCCATGAAGAACATCAAGGTGGACGAGAAGGAACTCTCCCGCATCGAGGCCATCATCAACTCCATGACGCCCGGGGAGCGCCAGAATCCGGAGATCATCGGCAACAGCCGCAAGCGGCGCATCGCCGCCGGCAGCGGCACCCGGGTCCAGGACGTGAACCAGCTCTTGAAGCAGTTCACCCAGATGCGCAAGATGATGAAGCAGTTTGGCGATATGGGCAAGGGAAGACGGGGAGGAAAGAAATTTCCTTTTTAGAATACTATTTCCGTCACGATACGCAAAAGGAGGTGAAAGGATTGGCAGTACGCATCAGGCTGAAAAGGATGGGGGCCAAGAAGCGGCCCTTCTACCGCATCGTGGTGGCCGATTCCCGTTTTCCCCGGGACGGCCGGTTTATCGAGGAGATCGGTATCTACAACCCCACCACCGACCCCTCTACCCTGGAAGTGAATGAGGAGAAGGCGGCGGATTGGTTGAAAAAGGGGGCCAGGCCCTCGGAAACGGTGAAAAGCCTCTTCAAAAAGGCAGGCATCGAATAAGGGAGTCCAATTTTTCTAGGAGGCGATACCCAAATGAAAGAACTGGTGGAGTATATCGCGAAGGCCCTGGTTGACCACCCGGAGCAGGTCGACGTCCAGGAAGTCCAGGGGGAGCGTTCCATCGTCCTGGAACTCAGGGTGGCCCCCGACGATGTGGGCAAGGTCATCGGGAAGCAGGGCAGGATCGCCAAGGCCCTGCGGATCGTGGTGGGGGCGGCGGCCATGAAGGAGAACAAGCGGGTCATGGTGGAGATCATCTAGGAGATGTCCGGGAAAGTCAGCATCGGCAGGATCCGGGGGTACCACGGCATCAAGGGCCATGTGAAGATGCAGCCCTACTTCAGCTTCGCAGAGCGGATGGAGGCCGTGGAGAAGGTGTGGGTGGCGGGATCCCCCTACCGCCTGGAATCGGCCCGCCTCCAGGGGAGTATCTGGGTCCTGAAGTTTTGGGGCCTTGACAGCCGGGAGGATGCGGAGGCCCTCCAGGGGAAGGAAGCCTTCGTACCGCAGGAGGAGCGCTTTCCCCTGCCGGAGGACCACTACTACGTGGATGACCTGGTGGGCCTTGAGGTCTATGAGGAGACGGGCAGATTCCTGGGAAAAATCAGGGACGTCCTGCTGACGGGGGCCAACGATGTCTACGTCATCTCACCCCCTCCACAGGCCGAAGGCCTGCCCGGGGAGATCCTCTTCCCCGCCCTGAAGCATCTGGTGGTGGAGATGAACCTGCCGGAGGGCAAAGTGGTGGTAAAAATCCTCGAGGGCCTCTTGCAGCCCTGAGGGAGGGTAGGCAATGAAGATCAGCGTGGTCAGCATTTTCCCCCGCATGTTCGATGCCGTCCTGGGCGAGAGCATCCTGAAACGAGCCCGGGAAAAGGGCCTGGTCCAGTACCGGGTGGTGGACCTGCGGGATTATGCCGGGGACAAACACAAAAGCGTGGATGACTATTCCTACGGCGGCGGGCCGGGGATGGTCATGAAGCCGGAACCCTTTTTCCGGGCGGTGGAAGACCTGCAGCAGGGCTCCCCAAAGCCGGACCATGTGGTCCTGACATCGCCCCAGGGAAGACCCTTCAACCAGGAAAAGGCCCGGGAGCTGTCGCAAAAACCCGGGATCATCATCCTGTGCGGCCATTACGAAGGGGTGGACGAGCGGGTCCGGGAATACCTGGTCCAGGAAGAAATTTCCCTGGGGGACTTCATCCTCACGGGGGGCGAGATCGCGGCCATGGCCATCCTGGATGCCGTGACCCGGCTGCTGCCCGGGGTGCTGCCCGAGGAATCCCTTAAGGAGGAATCCTTCTCCCGGGGCCTGCTGGAGTACCCCCAGTACACCCGGCCCCGGAATTTTCGGGGCATGGAGGTTCCCGAAATCCTCCTCTCGGGGGACCACGGCAAAATCAGGAAATGGCGGGAAGATGAGGCCCGCCGTCGTACGGCCCGCCGGCGCCCCGACCTCCTGGGCCAACCCTGAACCGGGGCCCCCAGGGCATTTGTCAGGGGCCACCAATCGTGCTATAATTGTTTTTGGCAGTTCGAGATATAGAGTTTGAGAGAAACATATTACCGGAATGAGAAGGACAAAAGCAGCATTTTACGATCACAGCCGGGAAGGAGGGAACACCATGGATATCATCCGCGAGATTGAAAAAGAGCAGTTTAAAGAGAACCTGCCTCAATTCAGCCCGGGGGATACGGTGAAGGTCCACGTCAAGGTCATCGAGGGGACCCGGGAGAGGATCCAGATCTTTGAAGGGGTGGTCATCAGCCGCAAGGGCAGCGGCATCAAGGAGAACTTTACCGTCCGCCGGGTGGCTTACGGCGTGGGTGTGGAGAGAACCTTTCCCCTGCACTCGCCGAAGATTGAGCGCATTCAGGTCGTCCGCTACGGCCGGGTGAGAAGGGCCAAGCTGTATTACCTGCGTAAGCTGACGGGCAAAGCAGCCAGAATCAAAGAAAAACGCCGCACGTAAAGAGGACTGGTGCCCGGTCCTTTTTATAATCCGCAAGAAGTGGAGAAGCCAATGGATGAAGAGCTGTGGGAATGGGTCAAGTCTATTTTTATTGCCGTTGTACTGGCCGTGCTCATCCGTTTGTTTGTCCTGGAGATTTACCTGGTGGACGGCAGTTCCATGCTGCCCACCCTCCAGGACCGGGAGCGGTTGATTGTAAACAAGTTCTTGTACCATTACCAGGAACCCCAACCCGGTGATGTCTTGATCTTCTCCTATACCCGCGAGCGGCCTTT
>PWVN01000131.1 GCA_003561835.1 Syntrophomonadaceae bacterium | reverse complement strand
GGGAGTTTGATTATTCAGGCCACGGTGGGGTGCCCCCATAACAGGTGCACCTTTTGCTCCATGTACAAGGGGAGCCGGTTCAAGATCCGTTCTGTTGAGGATATCAAGGAGGACCTGGAGATGGCCAGGGACCACTACGGCCCCGGGGTGAAAAGCGTGTTCTTCGCCGATGGCAATACCATCATCATGAAAACCCGGGAACTGGCAGAAATATTTTCGTACACCCGGCAGGTGTTTCCCGGGCTGGAGCGCATCACCCTGTACGGTTCCGCCCGGTTCCTATTATTGAAAAGCCTTGAAGAGTTCATCACCCTGAAGGAGGCAGGTCTGAAAAGAATCCACTCCGGGCTGGAGTCGGGGGATGACGAGGTCCTGGCTTTCCTGAAAAAAGGGGTGACGGCGGCCCAGGCCATCGAGGCGGGGCGCCGGGTGATGGAGGCGGAGATCGAGTTGAGCGAGTATTATATCGTGGGGGCCGGGGGAAAAGATTTGACCCGGCAGCATGCGGTGAACAGCGGCAAAACCCTGACGGCCATCAACCCGGATTTCATTCGCCTGCGGACCATGATGCCGGCCCGGAGGGCGCCCCTGTACGACCTCTTCAAGGACGGCTCCTTCACCCTCCTGCGACCCCACCAGGCCCTTAGGGAAACCCGGCTTCTGCTGGAGAACCTGGAGGGGGCGGACAGCTGGTTTTTAAGCGATCATGTGTCCAATTACTGGCCTGTCAACGGGAAGCTTCCCGGCGACAGGGAAAAGATGCTTAAAAGCATCGACCATGCCCTGAGCCTGGACGAGGCGAAATTCCGAAACCCGGAAGAGGTAAGGCTCTAGGGGCAAAAGGGAAAGGAAGGTTCACCTTGGATGTAATTCTGGTTAACGGGAAAATGACGACGATGGCGGAAAAGGAGCCCCAGGTGGAGGCGCTGGCCCTTCGAGGAGACACCATTGCGGCTCTCGGCAGCAACCCGGAGGTCCTGGCCTTGAAAGGCGCCAAAACTGAGGTTATCGATCTCAAGGGGAAAAGGGTGGTCCCCGGCTTCAACGACAGCCACATGCACCTGGTCAACTACGGGTTGAGCTTGAGCAGCGTCGACCTGAGGGAGTGCCGGAGCCTGTCCCAGGTGGGGGAGAAACTGGGGGGCCACATCCGCTCCCGCAACCTGCGGCAGTCCTGGGTCTTTGGCTGGGGCTGGAACCAGGAATCCTTTGCCGAGAAACGGATGCCCGTGCGGCAGGACCTGGACCCCGTCAGCGGTGACAACTTTGTGGTCATCATGAGAACCTGCAATCATGTATGTTCCGTCAACACCGAAGCGTTGAAAAAGGCGGGTATCTTTGAAAGCCCCCCGGCGGTGGCCGGCGGTGAGGTCCACCTGGATCCGCAGGGCCGGCCCTCGGGGATCTTGAAGGAAAATGCCATGAAGCTGGTCCTGGGCATCACCCCCCGGAGGGACAAAGGGATGCTGAAAAAACTCATCCTGCAGGCAGCCCGGGAGTGCCTGCAGTTCGGCCTTACATCCCTGCAGACCGATGACTTCGGCGTTGTCAGGGAGAACTTCCGGGAGGTCCTGGAAGCGTACCTGGAGCTGGACGCTGAAGGGCAGCTGCCCCTCAGAGTCAACAAACAGCTCCTCCTGCCCAACAAGGCGCAGCTGGAGGCCTTCCTGGATCTGGGCTACAGGACAGGGGACGGCAGCCCTTTTTTCAAGATCGGCCCCCTGAAGCTCCTGGCCGACGGGTCCCTGGGGGCCCGCACCGCTGCCCTCCACGCCCCTTATGCCGACGACCCGGAAAACCGGGGGATGAGCCTGTATTCCCGGGAAGAGCTGGAGGAGCTGGTGGCCGCAGCGGACCGGGGCGGCCTCCAGGTGGCGGTCCATGCCATAGGGGACAGGGCCATGGAAATGTGTCTGGATGCCGGCACCCTGGCCCGGCACCGGCAGGACCCCCGCTTCCGGGTGATCCACTGCTCCATCGCCAGCCGGGAGAACCTGAAAAAATTCCAGGACCTGGGGGCTATCGCCGACGTGCAGCCCAGTTTCGTGGCCTCGGACCACGCCTATATCGAGGAGAGGGTGGGAAAGGAGCGGGCCCGCTACGCCTATTGCTTCAAAACCTTCCTGCGCTCCGGCATACGCCTGGCGGGGGGGTCCGACTGCCCCATCGAATCCTGCAATCCCCTCCTGGGCATTCATGCCGCCGTGACCCGGACCAACCCGTCGGGTAAGCCCCCGGGGGGTTGGATGCCCCGGGAGAAATTGACTCTGCAGGAAGCCCTGCACATGTACACGGCCGGGTCCGCTTACTGCACCTATGAAGAAAAGCTCAAGGGGTCCCTGGCTCTGGGGAAATGGGGGGACCTGGTGATCCTTTCGGAAGATGTGAGCAGGGTGAAACCCGGGGAAATCAAGGATGTGGAGGTTCTGATGACAATGGTGGGGGGTAAGATCCTTTACAATGCCCTCTAGCCAGGCTTTCTTGCCAAACCTACCTCCTAGAGGGCATCCTTTTTCTGCAGGTATTCACAGAGCTTCAAGCCCATGAAGAGCTGAAAGATGTTCTCCGACTCCTTCAGGTCGAAGCCCGTGATCTCCGCAATCTTGTTGAGGCGGT
>PWVN01000132.1 GCA_003561835.1 Syntrophomonadaceae bacterium | reverse complement strand
GCCTTCCCCTGCTGTCCTGCCCTTTCCAGAAAGGTTTTTACCTTTCCCGGGCTGATTTTGGGAACCTCCGCCTGGCGCCCCTTCGAGGCGCCGGCCACACCTGCCATCTTCATACTGAGTCCTCCCAGATCATGGTTTTTACCGAATTCTCCCGGCATCTTTGAGGATGCCTCCAAAAAAACAAAAAAATGTTAAGAAATCATAAACATTTTTTTATCTGAGGAATCACGAAGCCTCTAGTTTTATTCGGCACCTTTCCCAAATGTCCTTCTTTTTTGTTATAATTTTTTTAAGGAAATTTAACATTTACCCGGGACGGCTTTCCAGGAAGGATTAGACGCCTCCGTGTCAAAATAATGGGGAGATGCTGTTCTCCCTGCCGAGGCTTATTCGGCTTGCACCGGCCGGCCCGGGTGCCCCTGCGGCCTTTCCGGCACGGCACCTTATCAGGGAGTACGGATGTTAGAAAAAAGACCATAAAAATGACCTTAAGGAGAGGCAACAGCCATATGGATGTGGTGGTGGAATAGGTAAAGGCAGGGGCGATGGGCAGCGGAGCGCAGGGGCCCAGGGGTGCAGGGGATACGGCGAGGAGCCCTTTGAGGGGCCGCTGCCGGGGGAGGGCAGCCAATGGGACGGTAAAAAAACACAAAAAAACGCGGCTCGAGAGCCGCGTCAAGAAGAGTATATATAAAGAGGGGGTCAACTTGTTTATAGTTTACTCCCTCTTTGTTACAGCATTATTACAAACAAATTAAAATTAGATTAAGTTATACGCGATTAACATAATATTTTCCGGGAACAGGAGATAACCCTTCCTGCCCCGGAAAATAGGCCCTCCTTTGGGAAGGTACGCTAACACAGGGCAGGTCTTCTGTAAACTTCCCGCCCTGCCGGTTTCACAAACCCCGGTTTAAATCGGGACACGGTTCCCTAAAATTCCCGGCAGGGTTGGCGATTTTTGGGGTGGAGGTCTCAGAAAAAGGTGGAAGAGCCGCAGAGGGGAAATGGGCTTTGATCGGTGAGTATGGAGTCCCCCCGATTGCGGTAAAATAAAGGTACTATGCTGCGATACAGGAGGGATAGTATGGACAGTAAGCTCGCTTTACCCATTGTGGTCACTGCCTTGATTACCGCCCTGGTGGTGGGCGGGGCCTTCTTTTTCCTGGGGGGCCGCGGCCCCGCCGTCAATGGAGAAGGGGGAGAATTGGCGGGCCGGGTGGCTTCCCTGGAGGCGGAGAAGACCGCCTTGGAAGAAGAAAAGGCCGCCCTGGAGGCGGAAGCGTCGGAACTGAGGGAAGAAAACGAGGCTTTACGGGAATATACCCAAATTCGCCGGGAGCCCAAGGAAGGGTGGCGGCAGTATTTCCCCGATGCGGAAACCACCACCCTGGAAGGGGAGCCCATTGAAGATGTGCGGCAGCTCCTGGGGGAGCCCCCCTACCTGGTCAGGAGCACCGCGGCGGATCCCCAAAACAGCAGAGAAGTCTGGGTGTATACCCCCTTCAGGGAAGACCCGACAGGCCTCTACCTCTTTTTCAAGGGGGGCCGGCTGGACAAAGCCAGAATGGACGAGTTTCCCGGCCTGAGGGGTTCCTTTATCTGGGAGGATGAGGACTTCTGGGGGTAACCTCACCCCGCATGCCCAGGATGAGGCGGGGGATGGGCGGCTTTTCGGGACCGATCTCATAGGCCTGGGAAAGCAGCTGCACCACTTCCGCCAGGCGGTCGGGCCCCACGCCTTTGCCGCTGTACAGGAGGGCCAACTCCTCTCCTGCCTTCACCGGGTCCCCCACCTTCTTCTTGAGAAGGATGCCGGCGGCCAGGTCGATTTCAAAATCCCGGGTCTCCCTGCCGGCCCCAAGGAGCATGGCGCAGTGGCCCACCCCTTCCGCCCGGATTTTTTGGACATAGCCGGCCCGGGGAGCGGTGAAGGGGGTCTGTTTCTCCGCCCGGGGCAGGAGGGAGAAGTCCTCCAGCACCCGGGGGTCTCCCCCCTGGGAGAGAATCAGCTCCCGCAATTTTTTCAGGGCCGCCCCATCCGCCAGGAGCCCCTGGAGGATCTCCCTGCAGGCAGCCCTCCCCGGGGCCCTTCCTGCCATGGCCAGCATGCAGGCCCCCAGCTCCAGGCACAGTTCCTCCAGATCCGGGGGGCCTTCGCCCTTGAGGGTGCGAATGGCCTCCTCCATTTCCAGGGCGTTGCCCACCGCCCTTCCCAGGGGTTCCTCCATGCCGGTGATGAGGGCTGCGGTCCTCACCCCCGCCCCTTCCCCGATTTCCACCATGGCCTGGGCCAGGGCGAAGGCTTCCTCTTCCTCTTTCAAAAAGGCACCGTCTCCCATCTTCACATCCAGCACCAGGGCATCGGCACCGGAGGCCAGCTTTTTGCTCATGATGCTGCCGGCGATGAGGGGCAGACTCTGGACGGTCCCCGTCACATCCCGGAGGGCATACATCTTTTTGTCCGCCGGTACCAGCTTGCCCGTCTGACCCACCACCG
Source organism: Syntrophomonadaceae bacterium (assembly GCA_003561835.1). Taxonomy (GTDB): domain Bacteria; phylum Bacillota; class Dethiobacteria; order PWVN01; family PWVN01; genus PWVN01. The sequence goes on along the minus strand of PWVN01000132.1, from coordinate 144 downwards.
CCACCCCGCACTTTTTCACGGCCGCAACCATCTCCTTAACCCCCAGGTCCACCCGGAACCCGGGAATGGCAGCGAACTTGTCCAGGGTGCCGCCCGTATGCCCCAGGCCCCGGCCGGACATCTTGGCCACGGGGACCCCGGCGG
>PWVN01000208.1 GCA_003561835.1 Syntrophomonadaceae bacterium | reverse complement strand
GATGCAATTTCTATTGCCACAGAGGGGACATGCTACCCCTACGGCGGAGGCATAGCCAGCATTATCACAGATAAAGTCGAAGGAAGGACAGCAAATGCCAAAGTGACGACCTCCGAGGAAAGCGTTATTTTGGTCCATAAAGGGGAAGTCGAGGTCGGCCTTATCATGGGGGATATGGGTTACCAGGCCTGGGCCGGGGAAGGCCGCTTTGAAGATGATCCCCAGGATATCCTGGTTGCCTTCCAGATGTATCCCAACATCTACCAGGTCGTCACCCTGGAGGACTATGACATCTGGAGTATTAACGATCTGAAGGGCAAGCGGGTATCCATCGGGACCCGCGGGAGCGGGACAGAGTACAAGACGGAACTGGTCCTTACTGCTCTGGGAATCAGCTATGATGAATTTATGCCAGAAGGCCTCTCCTTTGTTGAACAGACAGATTCCTTGAAGGGCAAGAACATCCAAATGGCCATCTGGAGCGCTGCCCCCCCTACTTCCACCATTCTGGACTTAGCAACAACTCAAAAAATCCGCATTCTCTCCTTCACCGGGGAAGAGATCAGCAAGATCGAAGCAGCTCATCCCTTCTATAGGGGAATCACTATGGAAGCGAATACTTATCCAGGGATCGATGCTGTGAGGACTCTGGCTGTCTGGAATTCTGTCATTGTCCACAAGGATGCCCCCGTTGAGGATGTTTACAGTATGGTAAAGGCCATTTTTGAGAACCGGCAGGACCTGATCGATATTCACCCCGTGAATGAGTGGACCGCACCCCAAGTAACCCTGGACAACTCCAGCATACCCCTTCATCCCGGGACCATCAAGTACCTGGAGGAGATCGGGCTGATGGTTCCCGACCAGATGCGGCCCCGGGGAGAGGAGTAGTCAGACTATCTGGTCAAAACTCCAGGGAGTTTTCTGCTGCAAGCCTCAGAAGGAACTCTGCCAGTCCGGGATGGTAAAAGGAAATATAACTGCGGCAGCAGGATATCCGGCTTTCCTGGCGAAAAAGAAGGCATGTCCCGGGGGAGGTCTACCTGCCTTGACATCATTCCCCCTATTTCCCGGGAAATATTTGTCGAAGGAAGGGCAGGAATAATGAATTAAGGAGAACAGAGGATGCTCAGAATAATCAGTTCCATCATTTTTAAGCTTTGCGGCTGGACCCTGGAGGGGGATATCCCCGGGGGCATAGACAAATGCGTCATCATTGTGGCCCCCCATACCAGCAATTTTGATTTTTTCATCGGCTTGCCCCCGGCCTATCGGCTCCGCCTGCCCGTCCGCTACCTGATCAAGCAGGAGTGGCTGAACCACCCCCTCGTCGGAAGGTTCTTTCACGGCACCGGGGCTGTGGGGGTTGACCGCTCGTCCCGGAACAGCATGGTAGCCCAGATGGCGGAATTTTTGACCGATACCGACGGGGTGGCCCTGGTTTTTCCCCCGGAGGGGACCCGCAAGCGAAACCCCCGCTGGAAAACGGGCTTCTATTACGTGGCCCTGCAGGCGAAGGTCCCCATCGTCTTCGCAGCCCTGGATTACGGGAGAAAGAAGGTTACGGTGGGGCCTGCCTTCACACCCTCCGGGGACTTTGCCGCGGATATGGATGTGATCAGGGAGGCCTACAGGGATGTGAGGCCCCGGTACCCTGAGAAATTTGCCCTTCCCGAATACGAAGAACCGCCCCGGAGGGCGGTGGTCGGCTAGGTCCGGAGATAAAGAACCCAAGGCTCCCGGGAGGGAGCCTTGTTTATCGGCCCTGCCCTTGAACCTTCTCCAGGAAATCCAGCAGGGCCAGGTTGAATTCCTGCGGCCGGGTTTCCATGGGGCAGTGGCCTGTACCGGGTATGACCCGGAGCTCGGCGGCAGGGAGGTTTTCGGCCAGCCTCCTGCCGGCATCCAGGGGTACCCAGGCATCCTCCTCCCCCCAGATCAGGAGGGCCGGGGCTGTGATGTTCTCCAGGGGAACGGTAGTTTGGGGGGTACGGGCCATGCCCAACAGGGTATCCAGGGTACCGGGGAGGCTTAAGGGTTCCAGGTAACCCGTGACCTCCTCCGCAGAGGGTTCCCGGCCGTAGGCGGAGGTGAGGAGGCCTTCAACCCTATCAAAGGTGAGAAAATAGTAGTGGGCTGCCAGCTGAAGCCAGCGGGCCGTCGGGGGGTAAGAAAGGACCCGGGAGAAAGTCCCCGGGGGCCTTCCGTAAACGGATCCCGCTGCAAAAGTCAGGGACTCAACCCGGTGGGGGTCCTGCAAAGCCATGGCCGCGATGGTCCCCCCTCCCATGGAATGCCCCACAAGGTTCCAGTCCAGGGCGGCGGCTTCCCTTTCCAGGTCTCTGTCCAGGTGGTCCATAAGCTTCCAGAGAATTCGGGCCCGGGCTGTCTGGGAGTGGTCCATCCCCCTGCTGCGGGAGCTGTAACCAAACCCGGGCAGGTCCACGGCCGCTACCAGATATCCCGCTTCCACCAGGGGTGCCGCGTTGTGCCTCCAGGAGAAGGTGGAGCCTCCCAGGCCGTGTACCAGCAGGGCCTTGCCCCGAATTTCCCCGGACGTCCAAACCCGGTAGTGAAGGGCACCCCCCTGGAAATCAAAGTGGGTGCTTTCCGGGAAGGGCCCCCGGGGCTCCCTCACCCGGGGCAGGGGGATGAGATAGGGCAGGAGAGACAACAGCAGGAAGGCGGCCAGGAGCCCCATGCCCGCTTTCAAAAAGAAGCGACGGATTCTTTCCCCGGGCCTTCTTTCCATGGAGATTCACCGCCTCCCTTACTTTTTTCAATCCCAAAGGCTTGTTTGAACATATTGCCCGCCAGAAAAAGGGTGGACAATAGATTTTTCCTGTAATAAAATGAACAAAGAAATAGTTCTTTACACCATTATTATACTCTACTTTGCTTTCGTAAAGAAGGGAAAATGATGCCCGACTATTCCTTCATGTATAGGATTGTTCTGGTGGCTCTGGCCTGGACGGCGGGAGCCTTGCTCTTTTGGCGCCTGCGGCCTTTGGGCGGTGAAGACATAGAAGGTGTTGATGTGGAGGGGCAAAAGGTATCCCTGATTGTCCCTGCCAGAAATGAAGCCGGGAATATTCCGGTACTTATGGGAAGTTTGCAAAAGCAGACCTTCAAGGCCTTCGAAATCATCCTGGTGGATGACAATTCCACCGATGAGACGAGGGCCCTGGCAGAGGGCTATCCGGTTCGGATCCTTCAGCTCAATCAGGAACCTCCCCCGGGCTGGTTGGGGAAATCCTGGGCTTGCTGGCAAGGGTACAGGCAGGCCCGGGGGGAAACCCTGGTTTTTCTCGATGCTGATGTGGCCCTAGCCCCCGATGCCCTGGAAAGGTTGTTGAAAGTACAGCGAAAACTCTCGGGACTGGTTTCGGTGCAGCCCTATCACGGTGTCGTGAAAAGATACGAGCATTTTTCCTTTGTCTTCAATCTGGTGGTAATCGCAGCCATGCAAGTGTTTTCAGCCTGGGGCTTCAGGGTCAAACCTGCAGGTGCCTTTGGTCCCTGCATCATCTGCAGCAGAGAAGACTATGAAAGGGCCGGTACTCATGCGGCTGTAAGGGGGAGCCTTCTGGAGGATATTCAACTGGGCAAAGCCTTTCAAGAGCAGAACATACCTGTCAGCCTTTTTTTGGGAGGGGACCGGGTTACCTTTCGCATGTATCCCCAGGGGTTGGCGTCCCTGGTGGAAGGGTGGAGCAAGAACTTCGCCTCCGGGGCCGCCAGCCTGGATCCGGGGACCCTCCTGCTGCTGTTTCTTTGGGTTACCGGAGCAGTTTCTTCCGGGTTGTACTTGGCTTTTTCCGGGGAGTACGGGCTTTACGGCTTCGTATACCTGCTGTTTGCCCTGCAGATGTTTTTGGTATCCCGGCACCTGGGCAGCTTTGGTTTGCTGACCGCTGCCCTCTATCCCCTGTACTTTCTGTTCTTTGTCCTGGTTTTTATCCTGTCTCTGATCCGTACGCGGCTGTTTTGCTCCGTTTCGTGGAGGGGGAGGAGTATAGATCTGGATGGGGATTAGAGCAGGGTTATTCATTTCCCTTTTTGTTCTGGAATACCTGCTGGGGTCTTTGATGTTTTCCTTCTGGCTGGCAAAGGGTCGGGGGAAGGACCTCAAGAAGGTAAGGGACGGCAATCCAGGAGCTGTCAATCTGTGGCGGGCCGCAGGCTGGCGCTATGGTATGGCGGGCCTGTTTCTGGACTATTTGAAGGGCTTTGTCCCCCTGGTTTTCATCGCCCGCAGCGGATTGTTTGCTCCCGGGGAACTGACCCTCCTGGCCATAGCTCCTGTCCTGGGCCACGCCTTCTCGCCCTTCATGAAATTCTCGGGAGGCAAGGCCATTGCCGTCACCTTTGGCGTTTGGTCGGCCCTGACGGAATGGGTGGTGCCAACCATCATGGGTACCTCCTTTGCTCTCTTCTCCCTGGCCAGATTCCTGCAAAAGAAGGGGGCCGCCACCCCGGAAGAGGACGCCCAGAGGCTCTTTTGGGGAATGATGGCAGCCCTGGCCTATATTCTCCTCCAGGACCGGGCTTTGCTGCTTCTTTGGGTTCTCAATGCGGGAGTCCTGGTGTGGAAACACGGAAAGGAAATTGCAGTATTGCGAAAAAAAAATACCATATCGGGAGGGATTTCTTAATGAAGAAGAACTGGAAAATCGTGCAGCTGGTCAATATCGCTGCTCTGGTGGGGGTGGTGGCCGTCAATGCCCTGGCCAATGCCCTGCCCATCAACGGGATCACCACGGGGGAGGTTTCCGACTCCTACCCCAACCTCTTCGCTCCGGCGGCCTTCACCTTTGCCATCTGGGCGGTGATCTACCTGCTCCTGGCGGCCTTTGTCATCTACCAGGCCAGGGGTCTCTTCGGAGGAAAACCGGCACCGGAAGAAGTCCTGGACAGGGTGGGGTTCTATTTTGCCGCCTCTTCCCTGTTCAACATGGCGTGGATCTTTGCCTGGCATTATGACCGGATTGGCCTTTCTCTTCTGTTGATGGTCCTCATCTTCGTCTCCCTGGCCCTCATCTACATAAGGCTAAACAACAGGGAGAAACCCGCTTCCCGGGGAGAATTCTACCTGGCCCACATCCCCTTCAGTGTCTACTTCGGCTGGATATCCGTGGCCACCATCGCCAATGCCACCACCTACCTGGTCAGCATCGGCTGGCAGGGTTTCGGGCTCCCGGAGGTCTTCTGGATGGTGGTGGTCCTTCTGGTGGGGGCCCTGGTAGCCTTCATGAATACCCGGTTGCAAAAGGATGCGGCCTACTTGCTGGTCTTTGTCTGGGCTTACATAGGCATTGGCGCCAAGAGGTTGGCAGAGCCCAATACTTCCTTCAGCATACTGGTGGCCCTGGCCCTTTCCCTGGCCCTCTTTGGCTTTCTGCTATACCGGGAGTTTGCCCCTCGGAGAGGTTGAGGGGGCATCCCGGGTTGCTGCAGTTTTGTGGGATCTTTATTCACAGGAAATCTTTCATCAAAGGCAGATATTTGACTTACACGACAGGAGCAGACCTATGATTCTTCGAAAACGCTATCCGGATTTGTTTCACGGCCGCGGCAGGAAAAGAAATTTTTTTGAGGGCTGGTATTTCAAGATTGTGGACCCCACTGAGAAGCACGCCTTTGCCTTCATCCCGGGCATTGTTCTGGGGGCTGCGGAGGGTGCCTCCCACAGTTTCCTGCAGCTGGTTCACGGCACAAGGGCCTATTTCCGTTACCTGTCCCATCCGGTTCATGCCTTCAAGGCCCGGAAAAACGCCTTTGACGTTTCCGTCGGAGGCAGCCGCTTTTCCCTGGACAGGCTTCACCTGCAGGCGGAGGACACGGGGGTAAGGGTCCGGGGCCGTATCGAATTCAGGAACGTGGTCACCTGGCCCGATACGGTATTGAATCCCGGCAGCATGGGCTTTTACAACTACATCCCCAGGATGCAGTGCTACAGCCAGGTGTGCGCCCTGGATATGGACCTGCAGGGCAGCCTGGAGGTGAATGGAGACAAAATCGATTTCAGCGGCGGCCGGGGGTATGTGGAGAAGAACTGGGGAAGCGCCTTCCCCCACTCCTGGATCTGGGTTCAGAGCAACAACTTCACCAAAAGCCGCGCCTCCCTTACCTGTTCCCTGGCTCACATTCCCTTCCTCATGACCAGCTTCAGGGGCTTTCTCATCGGCATGACGGTGGAAGGCAGATTTTACCCCTTCACCACCATGAACCGCAGCCGCTGTCGCATTGAACAGGCCGGCCGGGACGTCCGCATCCGGGTCCGGAATGCTTCCCATACCCTGACGCTGGAAACCTGGACGGACCCGAAGAAGTTCATTCTCCTGCACGGCCCCAGGGACGGCCGGATGGTTCCCCTGGTCCAGGAGAACCTGCTGGGGCGGGTAAAGGTTGTGCTTGAGGACGGAAAGGGAAACAGGCTTTTTAGCGATGAAGGAAACTGTGCAGGCATCGAATACGGCGGCCGGCAGATGCTGGTCCTGGATGGCGAGGCCAACCCGTCATGCTGGGAAGCCGGGCAGGTCCTGATGCCCGTGGAAAATAGTTATCCCCTGGAAGGAATGCCGGGAAGGAAGTCGAAATTAAGGGGTAGATAGGGACTTCAACCCTCTTTTGAGAAATCAGGCAGGAGGTACTCATGGCGGAAAAGAATGCGGTGGTGGTGGGAGCAGGCTTTGGGGGGCTTACGGCAGCATCCCTGCTGGCCCGTCAGGGTTTTCGGGTAACGGTTCTGGAAAAGAATGAGATGCCGGGGGGAAGGGCCCGGGTTTGGGAGAAGGACGGGTTTATCTTTGATATGGGCCCTTCCTGGTACCTGATGCCGGAAGTCTTCGAAAGTTTTTTTGCTCTTTTCGGCAGGAACCTCAAGGACTATTACGAACTGGTCAAACTGGACCCTTTCTACCGGGTCTTTTTTAGCCCTCAGGAAGTCGTGGACATCAATTCCGACGCGGCCCACAACAAAGAGGTTTTTGCAGGCTTTGAGGAAAAGGGCGGGGAGCGCCTTTCCTCTTACCTGGACATGGCCAGGTACAAATATGATACCGCCATGAAGGAATTCATGTATGTGCACTACCACTCGCTGAAGCAGTTCATGAACCGCCGCATGGTTACCGAAGGGCTGAAGTTGGACCTCCTCTCGCCCCTGGACGCCCATGTAAAGAAGTATTTTCAGGACCGCAGGGCCCGGCAGATTCTGGAATATGCCATGGTCTTTCTGGGGAACAGCCCCTACAATGCCCCTGCCTTGTATTCCCTCATGTCTCATGTGGATTTCAACCTGGGGGTCTGGTACCCCTGGGGAGGGATGGGGCAGGTGGTCCGGGCCTTGGAAAAACTGGCCCTGGAGATGGGGGTTAAATTCCATTTCAATACTCCCGCTGCTGGAATTATCCTGGAAGGCAACCGGGTAGTGGGGGTATCCACCCCTCAGGGAGATTTTCCCGCCGATGCCGTCCTGGTCAATGCCGACTACCCCCATGCAGAGACGGAGCTCCTGCCGCGGCACAAGCAGTCCTACCCCCGGGCCTACTGGCAGAAGAAAGTAATCGCTCCGTCCATGCTGCTGGCGTACCTGGGAGTGGGGAAACGAATCGACAGGCTGGCCCACCACAACCTCTACTTCACTGAAGTTTGGGGCAATCATTTCCGGCAGATCTTTGACCAACCCGCCTGGCCGGAGGAACCCTGCTACTATGTGGGATGCTCCTCCCGGACGGATTCCACCGTTGCCCCCCGGGGCTGTGAAAATATCTTCCTCCTGATTCCCCTGGCGGCCGGCCTTCCGGATGACCCAGAGATCCGGGAGAAGGCCTTTACTGCGGCCATGGACCATTTTGAGGAACTGGTGGGAGAGTCCATTCGCGACTCCCTCAGGGTAAAACGGCTGTACTCCCTGGAGGATTTCAGCCGGGATTACAACGCCTACCGGGGCACGGCCCTGGGACTGGCCCACACCCTGAAACAAACGGCGGTTTACCGTCCCGCCCATAAGAGCAGGAAGCTTCAGAACCTCTACTATACCGGCCAGTACAACCATCCCGGGGTGGGGGTTCCCATGGTCATAATTTCATCCCGGGTAGTAACGGACCTGATGGGAAAGGATCTGGCATGAACGAAAGGCTGCGTCAAATTTTCAAAAAAGGCAGCAGGACCTATTTTACCTCCAGCATCTTTTTCCCCAGGGATGTGAGGGAGGATGTCTTCAGGCTCTACGGGTTTGTCCGGGTGGCCGATGATTTTGTGGACCAGGTCCCCCCGGACCGGGAGGGTTTTGAGGCTTTCGTTTCCCTGTACCGTCAGGCCCTGGAGCAGGGCCCCTCTGGGGACCTGGTCATCGATTCCTTTGTGGAACTGGCCGGAAGGCTCGAGTTTGACCCCGCCTGGACGGAGGCCTTTCTGCATTCCATGGCCCTGGACTTGGGCAAATCCCGTTACGGGTCCCTGGAGGAAACCCTCCACTACATATATGGTTCGGCGGAAGTCATCGGCCTCTACATGGCCCGCATCATGGGCCTGCCGGAGCAGGCCTACCCCTATGCCATGATGCAGGGCAGGGCCATGCAGATGATCAATTTCATCAGGGATATCCAGGAAGACCTGGAACTGGGGAGGATTTACCTGCCCCTTCAAGGGCTGGACCCCGCCCTCCTGCAGGAGGAGGGGGCCCGGAAGGACCCGCGGGCTTTTAAGGGCTTCATTGGCAAGATGCTTCACTACTATTTTCAATGGCAGGAGGAGGCGGAGAGGGGCTACGCCTACATTCCGAAACGCTACCTGATCCCCATCAAGACGGCTTCCGACATGTACAAGTGGACAGGCCTGGTAATTCAACGGGACCCCCTGGTGGTTTACACCCGGAAGGTAAAGCCCTCCCGGGGAAGGATCCTGCTGCAGATTGCCGGCAATACCTTGAGAATCTTTACGGGGAGAGGCACAACCCATGCTGGAGTATTTCAAAGAGCAAAGGCCAAGAATTAAATCCGCCCTGCAGGAGTACCTGAAAGAACAGGAGGGCCATTTCCGTTCCGTGGAACCCTGGGGCAAAGATTTCCTGGAGCGCCTGCAGGATTTTTCCGGCAGCGGCAAGATGGTCCGCGGGGGGCTTATCATGCTGGCCTACCGCATGTTTGCGGGCGGGGAAAGCCGGGCGGCCCTGGAGGCGGCCGTTGCCATGGAGCTCATGCAGGGGGCCTTCCTCATCCACGATGACATCATGGACCAGGACGATACGAGACGGGGCAGGAAGACCATCTACTACCAGTACCAGGAACTGGGGGAGGAGATATCCCTCAGCGATCCCGGACGCTTTGGCAGTTCCATGGGCATCTGCGCCGGGGACCTGGTCTTTTTTCTGGCCTTCGATGTTTTCAACCGCCTGGATATCCCCCCGGATGTCTGCCATAAGATATATACCGCTGTTACCCGGGAAGTTTTCCTGGTGGGCCTGGCCCAGATGCAGGATATCTACCTGGGCTATTCTTTTGAAGACCTGGATGAGGAAAAGATCATCTCCGTCTTTCGCTACAAGACGGCCCGCTACACCTTTTCCCTCCCCTTCTATGTGGGGGCCGTCCTGGCCGGGAGAGAGGGCCCGGTCCTTAAGACCCTGTCCCAAATCGGTGAGAACCTGGGCATCATCTTTCAAATCAAGGACGATGAACTGGGGCTCTTCGGGGAAAAGGAAGAGACGGGCAAACCCCTGGGCTCCGACCTCAGGGGGGCGAAGAAGACCCTCTATTACCTCTACCTGCTGCAAAAAGCCGACGGGGAAGACCGGGAACGGCTGAAAACCATAATGGGCAACCCCCAGATCTCCGAGGGTGATATCCTGTGGACCAGGGACCGGGTCGTTGCTCTGGGCATCAAAGAGCAGGTTCAGATGAAAATGCTTAAGATGGCCCGGCGAACCCGGGCATTGATTAAATCCCTGGATGTGTCGGCAGAGAATAAGGGAATACTGGAAGAACTCCTGGATTACAGCCTAAACCGAAACTCTTGAGAGGGATGCTGATGAAATACGCCTGGATTAACCTGTTGATTATCGCCGGCCCCCTGTCCCTATCCTTTGATTCCCGGGTCAGCTATTTTCGCCGTTGGCCTGCCGTTTTTTTGACGGTGCTGGTCGTCGGCTTCTTTTATGTGGCCTGGGACGCTTTTGCCACCCGCCGGGGAGACTGGTCTTTTGATTCCAGGTACCTGACGGGAACCCGATGGTGGGGGCTCCCGGCGGAAGAGGTTTTCTTTTTTGTGACCGTTCCCTTCAGCTGCATCTTTATCCTGGAATGCGTCCGGG
>PWVN01000186.1 GCA_003561835.1 Syntrophomonadaceae bacterium | reverse complement strand
GGAGAAACTAAATTCTCCCTCCGGCGACGGCCAGGTTCGGCTGCCCAAGGGTCTGGCGGTGCAACTGCGCCCTTACCAACACCGCGGCCTGAGCTGGTTGTATGAGAACACCCTGCGGGGGTTGGGTTCCTGCCTGGCCGATGACATGGGGCTGGGCAAGACTCTCCAGGCAATTGCCCTGCTGCTGAAGTTAAAGGAAGAAGGCAGGTTGGCTGACCCGGCCCTGGTGGTATGCCCCACCACCCTCATCGGCAACTGGGAGCGGGAAATCACCCGTTTTGCGCCATATTTGCAGCCGGCCCTGTACCATGGGAACAACCGGACGCTGACCGTAAAGAACATCGACGTGGTGATTACCTCCTATGGCCTCATCCGGCGGGACAAGGCGAAGTTCAAGCGCAGGAAATGGGGAGTCATCATCATTGATGAAGCCCAAAACATCAAAAACCCCGAGGCTGCCCAGACCAAGGCCGTCAAGGGGCTTGCTGCCGGGGTGGGCATCGCCCTGACAGGTACCCCCGTGGAAAACCGTCTCACGGAATTATGGAGTATATATGATTTTATCAACCCCGGTTACCTGGGGAACCGCAAGGGATTCCTGGGCAGTTTTGCTATTCCTATCGAGAAATACAGGGACCGCCAGAAAATAGACAGCCTCAAAAAGGTCACCGCCCCCTTCATGCTGCGAAGGCTTAAAAGCGACCGGGGAGTGATTGAGGACCTGCCTGATAAGATTATTCAGGATGAGTACTGCTATTTGACCAAAGAGCAGGCGGCCCTGTACCAGCGGGTAACGGAAGACCTCCTCAAGATGGTGGAGGAAAGGGAGGGGATAGAGCGGCGGGGTTTGATTTTTAAGCTCATCACGGCTTTGAAGCAGATCTGCAACCACCCTGCCCAATACACCCAGGGCGGAGGGGCTGAGAAGCGGCATTCCGGAAAGGCTGCCAGGGCCATGGAGTTGCTGCAGGCTTTTGGTGCGGGTAAGGAAAAAGTCCTGATTTTTACCCAGTATAAAGAGATGGGGCATATCTTGGCCCGCCTGATCGAGGAAGAATTCCGGGAGGAACCCCTCTTTTTCCATGGCGGTCTGCCCCGGACTCAACGGGACGAAATGGTGGCTAAGTTTCAAGGGGATGGGGGCCCCGGGGTTATGATCGTCTCTTTGAAGGCCGGCGGGACGGGTTTAAACCTTACGGCGGCGACCAGAGTTATCCACTACGACCTCTGGTGGAATCCGGCGGTGGAAGACCAGGCCACCGACAGGACGTACCGGATCGGCCAGACCAGGAATGTTACCGTCCATCGCTTGATCAGCACCGGTACCTTCGAAGAGAAGATAAACGCCATGATTGAAGGTAAAAGGGAACTGGCCGAATTGACGGTGACAGCCGGGGAAGCCCGCATCAGCGAAATGTCCAACGAAGAATTGCGGGAACTCATTACCCTTGGACTTTAGCCCGGCAGAAAAAACGGAAGTACGTTCAGGGGTTAGATCTCTAACATCTACAGCATTTCTCCAAAGGGATGAGTTTCACAGAAATACCGGGAAACAGGGCATCCAAACTTATTCAAAGAACTCCTCATACAACTCCCTGCGTCTCTCACCCCGGAGCTCCGCGTAAATCCTGGTGGTATCCAGCTTGGCATGACCCATCAGGGATTGGATGACATCCAGGGGGGCCCCGTTGTCCAGGAGGTTACAGGCATAAGAGTGCCGGAAACGATGGGGATAAACCCGCTCCTTTATGTTCGCCCGTACAGCCAGTTTTTTCAGAGCATAGCGCATTTGTGAGGGGCTCAACGGTTTAGGTTTGGGGACACCTCCTGCAGCATTACCGTTTTTGTTCTCTGTTATAAAAAGATAGGGTTCTGCATCTGAGCGGCTTTCCAGGTAAGAGAGAAGGAAGGACTTGCATTCCCGGGTAAAATAGACTTCCCTTTCCTTATCTCCCTTACCCCGGACCACAACAGAACGGTTTTCCCAGTTGATATCATGTCTGCGTACCGGGGCCACTTCCCCGATACGGCAGCCGGAGGAATAGAGGAATTCCAGCAGGGCATGTTCCAGGGGGGTTTGGCAGGCTTTCCGCAGACGATCAATATCGTCCCGGCTCAGGGCCCGGGGGATGCGGGTTCCCTGTTTCGGTGACTTAAGCCTGGCCGAGGGATTGGTCTTGATATATTCGTTTTCCTGGGCCCAGCGGAAAAGGGAACGGGCAAAAGCGATACGATCGGACAGACTGGCAGGTTTCAGGTGGGCTGATTTAAACAGAAGGTATTCCATGAGGTGCTGGTATCTCACTTCCTGCAAGGGTAAATCGCCAAGGGCGGAGATCATGTTTTTGTAATGGAATTCATAGCCCTTCAGGGTGTGGGGGGAATAGTTCTCCATGCGTTTATCTGCTAAAAAGAGGGACCAGGCGTCGGAGATCTTCACGGGGTTGCCTCCTCGTTCAATTTTTAAGAGCCAAGGGTTGCTCTTATAATATTTAACCTGGAATCCCAGGTATTTGTTGCACAATTTGCCTTATTGACGTTTTATTCCGAAAGAGATAAAATAAATGTAGTTACAATAACCACAAAAGGTGGGATGTGTTTTGAAAAATACTACTGTAGGCATAAGGGAGGCGAAAGCTAATTTAAGCAGGCTTCTCAAAG
>PWVN01000268.1 GCA_003561835.1 Syntrophomonadaceae bacterium | reverse complement strand
GAGCTACCACCATCACCTCGTTACCGGCCTCCTGCAGCCGGGCGGCATAGAGGCTGCCCAAAACACCTGCGCCGAACACCAAAATCTTCATCTTCTTCTCCGTCATACTTTACAGTCCTTCCACCTCTTATTTAATCTGGAACCAAGGCATTTTCTACCGCTTTCAGAAAAGCTTTGCTGGAAACCGTTTCCTTGTCCCATTTTACCGGAGAAAGACGGTGCCGCCGCCGAACAGGATGTAAGCGATGACAAGGAGTCGGAATGCCTGCCAGTACGTGACGCTCTTCAGCCCAAAGAGTTCGGGAATGGTGATATTCCACAGCCACTGCAAAAGGGCAACGATGAGGAAGAATAATCCAACGATCAAAAACAGGAACAGGGGAACCATATATACCACATTCATCATGTTTCGAGAACCTCCTTTTGAATACACCTTTTTATCGGTTATTTATTCTGTTTCTTCCACTTCCACTCCTTCTTATGATGACCTAATTTAATGCTTTTACCTCTCCAAGGATGCTGACTTTTTTCATTGCTATGGCTTCAGGGCCGGGTTAACTTCCGGCTTTGACATGGATAGGGTTGCAAGGAAGGCCAGGAACATCAAGAGTACTCCGCTTATAAAGGGGTAGAAGATGTTAAAATCGAAGATCATGCCGCCCCATAGAGGTCCTGCAATCCGGCCCAGACTCATATACGATTCCGCCACCCCCATGGCCTGACCCTGACTCCCAGCGGCTCTTTTGGAAATAAAGGCCAGGGCGGAAGGTTTTAGCAGAGAGTTCATTAAGATAAACAAGCTTACCGTCAGCAACAGGGTGGTGAAATCATTGGCCAGTAAGATCAGCACAAAGCCCAGGGAACAGCCCATCAGGGCGAAACGAATCATTTTTTCTTCTCCATACTTCTTGGTCAGGGGGCCTACCACCAAGCCCTGGACCAGGGCATACATGAACGCCATGGCCATGAGAACGGATCCCACCTGTCCCGGCCCGTAATCAAACCGGGCCAAAGCATACAAGCCAAATACCCCCGCAAAAATGGTTTGACTGAAAATGGCGAAAAAGGCTACCGCCAGGCCAAAACCTAAAGGGGTGAAGAGCATCCCCCAGAGCCCTTTAAAGTGCATGAACTGGAGCTGCAGGGAGACAGACCGTTTTTCTTTGGCCAGGGATTCTGGAAGACCCACCAAAATGATGAAAAAAGTCAGCATGCAAAAGGCCGCCGCAATAAGAAACGGGGTTGCCAGGGACCGGGCAGCCAGGAGCCCACCCAGACCGGGACCCAGCACCACCCCCAGTCCAATGGCTCCCCCGATTTTTCCCATAGCCCCTCCCCTTTCTTCCCGGGTAGTACTATCGGCGGCATAGGCCTGGGCAGCCGGCAGGGCGGCAGAAGACAAGGTTCCGGAGAGTAATTGGGCGGCATAAATCATCCACAGCTGGCTAGAAATAGCAAAGAGAGTCATGGCTGATCCCAGGCCGATCATGCCGATGAGCAGCATGGGCTTTCTGCCGTATTTGTCGGACAGTCTTCCCCAAAACGGGGCAAAGAGCAGCTGCATCAACCCATAACAGGCAATGAGGAGGCCGTAGTGTATCCCCCGGCCGCCCAGGCTGTCAATATAAAAGGGCAGCACGGGCATGGCCACACCATAACCCATCATTACCACCACAAGACTGATCAAGAGGATGATCATGTTTCTGTTCTTCATCGTTTGAACCACCTTTCTCCAGGGCATACAACCCTACGGTGAAATGACCAGGGTTTTAAGGGGCGACCGGGTTACCGCCCCCCGCCGCCTGGGACTTTTGTCCTGTACTTTTGGCCCCTCTTTTTCATGGGTGCACTAAGCCCATCAGCTCCACCTGGCCGGACTCACCGTTGATCCGGACCCTCTGTCCCTCCTTGATTTTGCTGGTAGCCCCCGCAACCCCTGCCACGGCCGGAAGTCCATATTCCCTGGCCACCACGGACCCGTGGGAGATGGGCCCGCCGGTCTCCATCACCAGCGCTCCCAGCTTCAAAAACAGGGGTGTCCAGGCCGGGTTGGTCCCCGCGGTGATTAAGATATCGCCCTTCTCCAGCTTGCTGCCTTCTTCCGGGCTGCTTAAAATCCGGGCTCTTCCTTCGTAGACCCCCGGCGATACCGGGATTCCCACCAGGGCATTCTCCCCTACCTCCATATTCGCCGAGTAGATGCTTTCACCGGTGCTGGTGAGCAGCCGGGGCGCGGTCCGTTGCAGATCCAAGCGGTACTGCTCTCTGTTTTCTTTCACCTTTTTTTCCAGGTCCCCTCCGGAGCGAATATCCTCCGTGGTGACATAGAATATATCCTCCTTCTCTTCGATCCGACCTTGTTGGACTAACGCTTCCCCCACCTCCATCAAAATCTCACGAAAGATGGTCAAGAAGTGCCTCACGAAAAACTTGGACTGCTCCCGGATCCCAAACATTTCCCGGAAATCCTTCAACAATTTCTCCGCTTTCCTCGCCTTTCTGGGCTGCCCCTGTTCTTCCAGCCGCCTCTTTATGGTTTGAATGGCCGCTTCTGCTTCTTCCTTCCCTTTATTGAATTTGTCTATCCCTTCCTGATAATTTTGGTTGTCGATGTAGGTGTTGATCAGGTCCAGGACATACCGGGGGTCTTCCCTCCACACCGGTACCCCCACCTCCAGTTCTATGGAGGCCCGGTGGCCATACCGCTCCAAAAACCGCACCATCTCCGGGTCCCGGGCCTGGGGCCTTTTCCCTCGCTGATCATAGCTTTTCGCCAACTCTAAAATTTCCATCCCCATCTCCGTGGTCACGCTGTGGGGGACGGATTTTTCCACCTCCTGCAAGAGGGAGGTATCCTCCAGATGCTCTTTCATGATTTTTCTGGTCTTCTCAATATAGGTGGAGGAAGCGGCTACATATAAGACGATCCCAAAACCTTCAAAGAGTTTACTCCCATGGCGCTGGAAAAAGCCCAACTTCTCTTCAACGGTCTGCAAGGTTTTCCGTTCTTCTTTCAACTCCTGGATAATTTTTTCCCCCAGGCGAACAGCCTTTTCCCGGGCTTTGAACGGGGAGACCTTTCCGTACGCATATTTCACCGCTGCACTCAGCAAGATCCGGGTCAGCCGGTAGCTAATGAGGCGCCCAACCCGGACCCTTTCCCGGGGATTCACCAGCTCCTCTTTACTGCGCTGCACCAGCTGCAACAAAGCCCGGGTGGTGACGGGGTCTTTATCAGCGGGATTATTCTTTTTTAACTTTTCCCAGCTTTTCTCCGTCCTCATAAAATCGGTGATGTCGATGAAAATCCTTCCCCCCAGCACCTGTTACCACCATAGTTTATCTCCTTCCCCTTTTTTCTTGCCATATTCTTTCGCCAGCCCTTTCACCACGGTGCGAATGATATCTTCCCCCATGGGGGTAAAAGGCTCGGGCATGGCCTGGGAATAATTATTCATATTCAGGTAGATGCGGAGCCCTTTTTTGTTGTTTCGCTCCTGGGGCATGGGATAGAGGGAGGTGATGGGACGGGTCTGAACCAGGTAAAAGCGCCCCCCGGCAAAGGCCCACTCTATATCCTGGGGGGAGCCAAAATACTCCTCCACATCTTCTCCGAATTGCAGGAGCCGGGACACCTCCTTCCGGTCCAGGGTCACTGTTTCCTGCTGCTCCCGGGGTACCGGCACAAATTCAATCCCCTTCTCCTTGCGCAGGGTCATGATCTCCTTTTTGGCGATCCTTTCCTCCAGGATTTTCTCCGTAGCCCTATCCATAACCCACTGGTCCGGGGTCACCTCTCCACCCACCACGGCTTCCCCCAGTCCCCAGGAGGAATTGAGGAGCATCTGGTCCCGCCTGCCGTTGACGGGGTTGGCCGTAAACAGGATCCCGGACTTCTCCGCGTTGATCATTCGCTGCACCACCACCCCGTGGGCCAGGTCGCTGTTGTCCATCTTCTGCTTGAGGCGGTAGGAGAGGGCCCGGTAATTCCACAGGGAAGCCCAGCACTTTTTCACGTACCCGTAGAGCTCCTCTTTCCCCTGCACATTGAGGTAGGTATTGTACTGGCCGGCGAAGGACATCCCCGGCAGGTCTTCCGCCGTGGCCGAGGAACGGACAGCCACCGCCCCCTTTCCAATGCGCCGGTAGGCGTAATCCATCTCCGCTAGGATATCCTCCGGGATTTTCCCCCCTTCAAAAAGCCGCTGGATCTGGGTAGAAACCCTTTCCAATGCCTCCGCGTTCTCTTCCTCCGTCTCACCCACCAGCCGGGCAATTTTCTTCTCCAAGGCATTGGCTTCCACAAAACGGCGGTACCCGTGGGTTAGGAGGACGAACCCTTCCGGCACGGGCAGGCCGGCCGCTATCATTTTACCCAGATTTGCCCCTTTCCCCCCCACGGATGATATATCTTCTCCCCCCACTTCTTCCAGGAACCGGACGTAACCCATAACTTCTCCCCCTTGAAAATCATTTTTCGTCACCCAACTACCTCCTCTTTCCAATAGACGAGCTCTTTTGTTTCTCATCCTGAATCTCCTCCTCTGTGGTAATATCCATACCGCTGCCGATATGTCGTTCTATCCTTTCCGCCTGGAGGGAAAGGAGCATAATCCCCGTATCCCTTAATCCCATCATTAAACCGTAAAAGGCGGCCATATCCATCAACTCTCCCCTTAGGAGGGTGCTGCCGTTTTCCTGGTGGGTGATGGTCAACCCGCTAAAACAATCCTTTATCCAGCCATCCAGGTGGGAAGAGCAGCGGATGCGGATGCGCCAGACATATTCCTCTGCCGTCACGCTGTTTATTCTCTCCCTGGCCATCCTGGGGAACACCTCCTTGCCTGTCAAACTTTTTTTCCCTTCTCTGGAGATGATTATAGCGGAGAAGGCTTTTTTTGAGACCTGACGAAAGTAAGGTTTAAAGCCCCGGGAGAAAGCCTAACTTTTTTGCAGCCTCTCGCCCGGGGCAGGAGGGGTGGGCCGATGAGCCTGGGCAAAGCGGATGGGGGGGCAGGCCATAGCGGTTAAGATGTGTTGGCTGGGGGCGACCACGTCGGGACCGGTTGAGATCTATCGGGGTCGGAGGGGGCGGTTTGGCCAGGTTAGGACCGGATCCACCCCGGTGGGAATAATATATATAGTTGGCAGGGGAAGGAATGGAGGGAAATCATAGAGAAATAATAAGGGATCGGGAGGAATCCATAATGGTGGGCGATATTTTAAAAATTAAAACCAGAATCCCCCCTCCGGGGGCCAATATTCTTTCTCTGCCCCGGGTTCTAGAGCGGCTGGAGGACGAATTACACACCCCGGAAGGGTTTGCCCGCTCCCTGACCCTGGTCTCCGCCCCCGCTGGTTTTGGGAAAACCACCCTGGTCCGCAAATGGTTGGACGGCCGCCCGGGGCAGGTGGCCTGGTTCTCTCTGGATGAGGGAGACAATGAGCCCCAGCGCTTCTGGGTCTACCTGATATCCGCCCTGGAAAACCTCCATGAGGGGGTGGGAAGAGGCGCCCTGGAAATGCTCCGCTCCCAGACCCTGTTTTCCTCTCCTTCCTCGGCAGGGGAAGGGGTCCTGGTCTCCCTCTTAAACGACCTCTTTGCCCTGGTACAGCCCCTTTTCCTGGTCCTGGACGATTATCACCTGATCAATAACCCCCGCATCCACCAGGAGATGATTTTTTTCATCGAAAACGCGCCCCCTACCCTTCACCTGGCAGTGACAACCCGCTCTGATCCCCCCTGGCCTTTGTCCCGGTGGCGGGCCAAGGGCAAAATGGCTGAAATCCGTCTCAGGGAATTGCAGTTTTCGGAAGAGGAAGCGGGGCGGCTCCTGGAAGGCTATAAAAATATTCAGCTGGGCGAAGCCCAACTGCAAACCCTCCACCAAAAAACAGAGGGCTGGGTCACGGGGCTGCAGCTGGCCGCCATATCCCTTTCCACCGGGGGCAAGGCAGAGGAGTTCATCCAAAGCTTTGCCGGCAGCCACCGCCACGTGCTGAACTTTTTGAGCGAGGAGGTGTTGGCCCGGCAGTCGGAAGGGGTGCGGGATTTCCTCATGGAAACCTCCATCCTGACTCGCTTCAGCGCCCCCCTCTGCAATGCCGTTACCGGACGACAGGACAGCCATGCCGTGCTGGCGGAACTGGAACGGGAAAACATATTCCTCATCCCTTTAGATGAGGAGGGGATCTGGTACCGCTATCACCAGCTCTTTGCCGATCTCCTC
The DNA here is from genome assembly GCA_003561835.1 of Syntrophomonadaceae bacterium. Taxonomy (GTDB): domain Bacteria; phylum Bacillota; class Dethiobacteria; order PWVN01; family PWVN01; genus PWVN01. Next base: position 4,093 of record PWVN01000268.1, on the reverse strand, counting down.
CTGTATCACCTGAAAAGGAAAGTACCTGAAAAAATGGAAGAGCTCCATACCCGGGCCGGGCAGTGGTACCTGGAAGCCGGTGAGCCGGGGGAGGCGGTCCGCCATGCCCTGGCTCACCACGATTTTGAAAAGGCCGGAGAGATTCTGCACCGTCATTATGAAGAGATACTCCAAGACCAGGGCCCCGGCCTGCTCCTGTACCGTAACCTGGAGCTTCTTCCCCCGGCGGTTTTAAAAGGATTTCCCCGACTGGCGGCCCACATGGCCTTGTTTCAACTGATTACCCGGGGCCGGGAAAAGGCCCGGGAGTTTTTAGAAATGGCCGAAGAGCTGAGCTACCCGAACCCAAAGGAACAGGAGGAATATGGGGGGATCCTGGCCGCTGTCAAGGCGTACTTCGCCATCTATGCCCACCGCTTCCCCCAGGCCCTGGAGCACGCCGAAAAAGCCCTGAGACTCCTGCCACCCCACAGCCATTACTGGCGGATGAACGTGGCCATCTATTTCGGGGACGCCATGTTGTTCAGCGGCAACCCCAAAGAGGCGTACCCCTTTTACCGGGAAGCCCACAGGAACAGCCAGAAGCTGCCCAACCAGGTATTGTCCCTCACCTCCGGTTTCAAGGTCGCCACCAGCCTCTACTACCGGGGGAGGCTGAAAGAAGGGGAAGAGCTGACCCAATCCCTGCTGCGCACTGCCAAGGAAGTAGGGCTCTCCCGGGTGCCCCGGGTAGGCCTCCTCTGGACTTTGCTGGGTGAGTTGCTGCGGGAAAAAGGCCACCTGGATGAAGCCCAACCCTGTTTCGAGAGAGGCCTGATCTTCAGCGAGCCGGAAAAGCCCTGCCTGGGATGGAATTACCTATTTCAAATCGCCCTCTCTTTTTCCCAGAGGGACTATGAGGAGGCCCTGCAGACGATCCGTCTCCTGGAAGAGCTGCACCGGGAGGTGCATCTTCCCCTCTTCATCACCTTTCCCGCCGCGGTGTGGGAAGGACGCATCCTCCTGGAGCAGGGAGAGCTGGACCGGGCCAGGGAAAGGTTACAAAGGGCCGGGATTGAAGAAGGCGCCGCTCTCCAGGGTGGCCAGGAATGGGGCTACCTGGCCCTGGCCCGCTGGCAGGTAGAGGCAGAAAAGGGGGGGGCCGCGGCGGCCCGGAGGCTGTTGAAGGAGCTGATAGAATTTGCCCTCCCCCGGGAACACCAACAACTGCTCCTAGAGACCCTGCTGGTAAAAACCCGCCTGGAGGAAAAAGAAGGCGCCCCCGGTGCCGCGGAAGACTGTCTTCTTTCCGCCCTGGAGGCCGGCCTGGAGGGCGGATACGCCCAGATCTTCCTGGAGGAAAGCAGGGGGCTCTCCGGCGTCTTCTCCAGGGTCATAGAAAAGATGGAGAACCCGCACGCCCCCACGATAAAAGAAAAAATCAGGGAAGGGGCCCGGGAACTGTACGGGCGGATCTCCCCCGGCCGGCCCCCGGACCGGGGAACAGAGGGGAAAGAGGAGGAAAGTGAAAAAGGGAAAAAAGTAGCGGCCACTCCCCAGGGAGACCTGGTGGAAGAGCTGAGCCCCCGGGAGATGGAGGTATTAAACCTCATCAGCCAGGGGCTCTCCAACGATGCCATCGCCAAGGAGCTCTTCCTTTCCCTGGGGACTGTCAAATGGCACACCACCAATATTTATGGGAAACTGGGAGTCCGGGGCAGAACCCAGGCTGTGGCCCTGGCCCGAAAATTAAACATGATCCCCTGAACTCTCCCCTTCATTTGCCCTCCTCACCCCACCATGCAACAGGCGCTCCATGGACCGGCTCATGATAATATCTATCTCTTCTGCGGTAAAGGAGACCTCTTCCGGGAGAAACCGGGGGCTCTCCGGTCAACAAGCCGTAATCCACGGCAAAAATGCAGGAGTGCTCAAGCCCGGCCGTGTCCATTTCCTTAAGGAGCTTTTCACCACTGGTTTCAAAGAGAGCCTTCCGGATATCCGGCAGCAGGGAAACGGGATCGGGGAATACCCCGGAACCTTTCCCCGCTCCCGCGGAAATGATCCGGGCCAGGTTTACAAAAAAGTCCTCCTTAATCCAACCCTCACCGACCAGATGCACATGCCCGTCTATATTCATTCCCGGAAACTCTCCTTAGAACAGGATAAAGGCCATGCCGTCTTGGACTGAGAAGTGCTGGGTAATGTGTTCCAGCAATCCGGCCGGAACAAGGGTCCGATCCTCCCGGATGACCACCGCACCCTCCAGGGTGACCTCCTGGCCATTGACCAGGGCCACATCGCTCCCCACGGTAACGGAGACTTGACGCCGCTGGTCATCCCAGTAATAGACCGTCCTGTTTTCTGCATCCCAGGAGACCTGGCCTCCGGCTAGTTCAGCCATCTGGCGGAAAGGAAGCATGAGCACCTCTCCCTCCATGTAGGGGGTCACCTCCATGGCCAGGGGTTCCCCGTTGAGTATGAATACACCGTTTTCCACGTCCATAAAGAGCTGGGATCCCGCTGCGGGCACGGGCATCATCTGGGAAAACAACTCGACCAGTTCTCCTAAGGGACCATCGCCCAACTCATCAGCCAGCTCAGGGTCCGCCATAAGGCCGATAAAGGAAACGGTTTCTTCGACAGCAGGAAAATCAACCATTATGGGTTCGTTGATATCCCAGACAATGGATTCGGACTGTATCTCCAGATCCAATACGGGCGTGCCCAGCACTTCTTCCAGCATCTCATGTTCAACCCTGATGTGGTAGGCGCTTTCCGTTTTACGAATGTAACCGTCCTCGTCCAGGTAGTAAACTTCTGTGGCCGAAAAATCCAATCCGTATTCTTCCCGGAGCATCTGCGGGCTTTGCTCCGTTATCTCAGCAACATCCAGCAAAATGCCGCGGAACATCTGGTAGGAAACTTCGGCCATCTCGTCCATCTCTTCCTCCGACAACATTTCTTCCTCGGGAATAGTTCCTGCTTCTCGCAGCTGCTCCAATGGTAATTTTACTGAGTCAAACATATAGTCCTTAAAATGTTCGCTCTCGGCCAGCTGCCTGCTGCTGTAGGAAACAAGATCCATGATCTCGTCGGAGTCCATCTCCAACCTGAAACCTTCCGCTTCGATGGTCCCGTCAGGCAGCTCCAGCTCAGCGGCGCCCAGGTTTTCGACATCAGAAAACTGGAAGGCAAATTCCTCGATGAAGGGGAGCAGGAAATCCAGCATCATTTCTATCTGCTGCTCACTGTAGTCTTCACCAAAGACCGCTTCCAGTTCCGGGCTTTCTTCCGGAGCCATCATGGCCATATCGGTAGGATCCATGAGCAGGTACACCGGATCAGCCGCTGTCTTAAAAGCAGTCCTGCCGCCGTTTACGTAAATTTCAGCCGTCAAGCTTTCCTCGTAAGGCCAAAGCCCTTGTTCCCTTAGCTCTTCCTCTCCGTGTGCCTGCATCTCAATAGCCATGGAGGTTAAACTTTCCATTTCAATCTCCATGGTAACTCCCTCTTCCAGCATTGAAAATAACAGCAAAAGCTCTTCATTGATTTCCTCAGTCGATGTGTTGTTAATAACCGTTAATTCAGTCCTGTTTCTGCTGGATTCGATCTCCAGGCTCTTTTGCATGGCATCCTTCAGGGACGCCGCGTCTTCATCGCAGCCCATCAGGGGCAGCACCATAAGTAACACCAGTGACAACACCACGTACCGCAAGTATGGTTTCATCATTTCCGGCCCAAGGCCTCTTCACCTCTCCTTTTGAATTATTTATATTTTCATGGATTCTATACCAAAATAAAAAAACCTTCCAACAAGTGTAAACTTATCTTTTTTCCTGATGTTCAGTACTATTGCCAAAAGGGGCGGAATAAGCATTTGCTAAGAAAGCAGGTGAGCCAATGTCACAGATGGACATGAATTGAAAATTAAGAAGTAAAACCCGCCACTCAAAATAGCAAAAGACAAAAACATCCAAACCGGCATGGCAAAGGTTATAATAAAAAAACAGCAATACAAAACCCAAAAAAGATGGTAGAACTGCTGTTTTTAAACAAATCACCCTTAACAGCTTTTAACTTTGTTCCTTATAACTTAGACTGTGACACATTT
>PWVN01000173.1 GCA_003561835.1 Syntrophomonadaceae bacterium | reverse complement strand
GCTGATCACCGTGGTCAGAACGGAGAGGGCGCAGCGCTCCACCGGAACCACCCCCAGGCCCACCTGGATGGCATCGTAGAAGACATAATTCCCCGGCCTGATCTCCGTTACGCCCTTGACCTGTCCCGAAATCTTGACCGTCGGGGTAGAACCCACGGAAACAACGTCAGGGGGAATGCCCGCTTTTCCCAGTTTCCCGGCCAGCCGGGCCATGACCTCCCCCTCCTGCTGCCCGATGCGGCGGACTTCCTCCCGGCCGGCGGCGCCGTAGACGTGGCCGGCATGGGTGAAGATGCCCCTGAAGACCAGTTCCGGCGTCTGCATGACTTTTCCGGCGAGATGTGCCGCATCATCGCCTTCCGGCAGGACCCCGCAGCGGTTTAAGCCCGTGTTGATCTCCAGCAGGACGGGGATTCTTTTGCCCGCAGCCCGGCCGGCGGCAGCCAGAAAAGCCGCCCCCTCCGGGCCGTCCACGGCGACGGTGAGGGTGCAGGCGGCCAGGAGTCTGGTCAGGCGCTCCAGTTTTTGCTCCCCGAAGAGCTGGTTGGCAATAAAAATGTCGGTGATCCCGGCCCGGCCCATCTCCTCCGCCTCGCCCAGTTTTGCCACCGTCACACCAGCGGCCCCCAGCCCCAGCTGGAGGAGGGCGATCTCCGCCGTTTTGTGGGACTTCATGTGGGGACGCAAGGCCACCCCCGCCTCCCCGGAGAACCGGGCCATGTCCGCCAGGTTGGCTGCCAGTTTCGACTCATCCACGAGGACTGCCGGTGTATCCCAGGTCACCATACCTTCCCCCTTTTCTCACCGGTCTTCCCGGTCCGGTTATGATTTGCTTCCCTTAAAACACAGGATGAGGGTTGCCGGAAACCGGCCCTCCTCATATAATATCTGTATGGAAATGGCGGCCTGCACGGCTCCGATGACAAAAAAGAGGACATGCAGGAAAACCACATCCTGCAGCATGATGCACTGAACGATGATCCAGATCATCAGGGCCCAACCCAGTATGCTGCTGGAATAGCTCCGAAGCCTGAGCCGGGAAGGCAGGGCCGCCGCGCCGGCCAGGTTCCCCAGGCCGATAAGGGTAAACAGAAGGATGCCGGGGATGAGGTAGTTTTCGAAGGGGGAATTTTTCAAAGCCTCCGCCGGCACTCCCAGGGGTTCATGGGGGTTGAGGATGGCCGCCAGCCCCCCGCCCAGAGCCCCTATGCCCACAAATATATGCAGGGCAAAAAGAACCCGTTCTTTTTTAGCCATTCTGCTTCCTCCCTTGCGTTATGTCCAGCACCCGCTTCATTCCAGGGGGTTACGTGAAGATAAAAATTCGTTTTCCGGGGTTTAAACCATCCTGCTGTTTTAATTTTCTCCCTCCGCTGCAGCATCGATCCCCGCCAGCCGCATCAGGTAGAGGGCGTTCCGGGTAGTGGAAGGCCCCGGGCGCAGTTTGTAGTCAAAGTGGATCTTATTGTCTTCGTAATACTCCTGGAAGTGATAGTTGGCGATTTTATCGTTTTCCTCTTCCAGATCGCACAGCTCCAGGTCATGGGTGGACACCAGGCCGATGGAATTTGTGGCGGTCAGTTTGTTGATGAGGACCCGGGCCCCCGTATGCCGGTCCCGGGAGTTGGTACCTTTGAAAACCTCGTCCAGGAGAAAGAACACCCGGGAATTCGCCTCCGCCTTATGCACGATCTCCTTGATCCTGAGAAGCTCCGCATAAAAAGACGAGATGTTCTCCCCCAGATCATCCTTAACCCGCATACAGGAACTGATTTCCATGACGGAAGCCCTGAGGGACCCGGCACAGACGGGGGCACCAGCATAGGCCAGAACCAGGTTGATACCGGCGGTCCGCAGGAGGGTGCTTTTCCCGGACATGTTTGACCCGGTAATCAGCAGTACCCTGGTAGCGCCCGTTAAGGCAACATCGTTGTGCACCCTTTTCCCCACAAGGAGGGGGTGGCCCATGTCTTCCGATTCGAAAAAGGCTTCATCGGCCCCCGAAAGCTGCGGCATTACCAAAGGGGGATTGTCAAAGCGGATTATTGCCAGGCTGGCCAGAGCCTCGACCTCCCCCAACCCGGCAAACCAGGATGAAAGCAAGGCCCCCGACTGCCTCTTCCATTTTTCCAGGGCGATCAAATGGTGGAAATCCCACAGGGTCAAAATGTTGAGAAAGAAATACACCATATTCCTTCTGTTGCCGATGGCGTCGACAATGGCAGACAGCCTGCCGATCTGCTGGTGGGCGGCTGTCCCCCTCGGGCCCCGCAAGCCTTTCTGGATTTTCATCAGGAGCCTAGATGAAAACTTTTGTTTTTCCATAGCTCTCAGCATTTTGTGGTATACCCGCAGCTCTTCGCCATAACGTTCCGCCAGGCTAAAGGTCCTGCCCAACTCCTTCCCCTTCCAGGCAAGAAAGACGAACTGGGCCGCCAGGGCTGCTGAGGGAAAGGCCGGGGGGATTATGTCCATAACAAAGCCGCCGGCTGCCAGGAGGACGGTAATGAGGGGGCAAACCCTGATAAGGGCTTTTGTCCAGGCCTTTTCCAGGAACTCATGACGCTCCCCGGCCCAGGCGATGAGATCCTCCTGGTTGTGCATCCTGCCCGTCGTCATCATCCCTTCCGCCAGGAACCTCTGCCGCCAGGTCAGCAGCGGCGCCAACTCCTTGACGGCTTCCTGCCTGGCCTTTATATGGTCCAGGTTCCCCGAGACCCCGGACAGCAGCCGGCTGAGCTCCAACCTTCCCATAAAGGTCCTGGCCGTGTTCGTCCACTGGAACAGGGAATTTTCGCCGAATATATCCAGGTCGCCGGTATAACTGTGGCGGTCATCCCTGAATTCGCCCCCGTGGTCGGGGAAGGTATGCCATCCTCCCGTCACTCTTTTTATGGCGGTACTATTGATGTCCCGGAGCAAAGCGGTGATTTTTCTTTCGCCCTGCAGCCTTCCGTGGGCTTTGACCAGGTAGATATAGAGAAGGACAAAAAAGGCTAGGATCGCTGCCATGCCCAAGGGATAGTGATGGAGCATATACAGCAGGGTGGCGGCGCCAATCCCCAGGACAAAAACCAGCAACCGCAAGTTACTTATCCGTCTTTCCGACCTTGCCTGCCTCTGCAGCAGCCGGGCATGGTCAGCTTCTCTTCTTTGGTATGCTTTCAAGGGATCCGCCGTTTTTCGTGTCCCTGATTCCTTCTCACCCAGTGAAAAGCCCTCCTTTATGCTACCCGGAAGCTTCCGCCACCACTATTTTCTCCACATCACCCGGCAATTCCTGCCGAGCGGGACAGGGGGACAGGGACCTTGTCCCAAAATCTGAAAATGGGACAAGGTCCCTGTCCCCCTGTCCCGGAATCTTCTTCCCACACCCGACCGGGGGCGGGATATTGGGTATCCTGAGCGGTCTATCCGGGCTGAGAAAACGGCAGGAAGTTTGCATAATTGAGCGAAATATATCATTAAAAGGAATGGTGCAGATGACAAAGAAGGAGTGGTTCTATGCCAACAGCATCCCTTTACAGCTTTACAAGGGAGGATGTTCCCAGGGCCGTTGAATGCCTGAAGGATGCCTTTCGAGATGATCCCCTCTGGAGAGAAGTGTTCAGGGATGACCCCAATAAGGATAAGTCCTTGACCGCCTTCTTCACATGCCCGCTCCTCTACGGGATAAAATTCGGAAAGGCCTGTGCCACCTCCCCAAAGATCGAGGGGGTGGCCGTTTGGGTTCCCGGTCGGCATGCCAACATGACGATGTGGGGAATGCTGCGCAGCGGCGCCCTGGCCTACGGAGCCAGGATGGGAAAGGAATCCGTACGGAACCTGTCCATCGTATCCAGGCGGCTGGGTCCCGAGCGGCGGAAGTGGATGAAAAAGAAACCGTACCTATACCTGACGATCATCGGCGTTTCCTCCCAAGCCCAGGGGAAGGGGCTCGGCAGCCAGATCATGGACGCCATTAAAGAGGAATGCGACAGGGAGGGGTTTTCTCTCTATCTGGAAACGGAAAAAGAGGATAACCTGGCCTTTTACCAAAAACACGGCTTTGCCGTGCTGGAGAAAATCGTCTTGGATAAACTCGATTTGCCCATGTGGCTCATGGAGCGAAAGCCGCAGTAGACCAGGTCCCAGTCCTTCTGCCCCCCTAAAAATGGGACAAGGTCCCTGTCCCCCTGTCCCGATTGGAGGGTTGGGCCTATCTCTGTTTCCCCTCCATCAGGCCGGTGACGGCTTCCCTGGCCCAGCCGGAATCCTGGAGTATGGCCCTGCCCACTCCGATCAGGTCCGCCTGTTCTTCCCGGAGAAGCCTTTCAGCGGCCTGGGCTTCGGTTATCCCCCCCGTCAAAATCACCGGGATGGGCACGGCCGCTTTGATGGCCCGGGTGAGGGGGGCGAAGAACCCCTGGCCCGTGAGCCCCGGGACCGTGTATCCGGAAAAGCCCCCGGAGATGTCAAGGATACAGACCCCCGCTTTGGCAAACTCTTTGGCTGCCGTGACGCTGTCCTCGATGGTGGTGCCTCCCGGGGTGAAATCCGATGCCCCGAGACGGAGCAGGAGGGGGAAATCTTCCCCCACGGCCTCCCTTACCCCCTCTATGACCTCCAGGTGAATCCGGATCCGTCCCAGGACCCCGCCCCCATACGCATCTGTCCGTTTGTTGGTCAGGGGAGAGAAGAACTGGTTCAGCAGGTAGCCGTGGGCCGAATGGATTTCCACCCCGTCGAAACCCGCCTCCTTGACCCGGCGGGCCGCCTCCGCAAAGGCCCGGACAACCCCCCCTATGCCCCCGGCGGTGAGTTCCCGGGGCCGATCCCCTCTGCGGGGGTTCGGGATGGGGGAAGGCCCCACGGGAGTCAACCCCGTCACATCAACGGAAGCCGCGCTGCCCGCATGGTTGAGCTGCATGACGGCCCTGGATCCGTTTTTCCGGATCACTGCCGCCAGGGAGCGCAGCCCTGCCACGACGCCGTCGTCGGCGGCCGAAAGCTGGCCCTGGCTGGCCTTCCCCTCGGGGCTGACGTAGCTGTACTCCACGATGACCAGGCCGATGTATCCCCCATGGGTTTTTCCCGCATAGTAATCCAGCAGTTCCCGGCTGACCTTGCCGTCAGCCCCGGATTTTCCCGTGGCCATGGGGGGCATCACCAAGCGGTTATGCAGCAGCAGGGAGCCGGCCTGTATGGGCTTAAGCAAAACGGACATGGAATCATCCTCCTTACACCCGCCCGGCGGTGGGCGGGGCATTACTGGTATTATTCGTTTTCCCGGACCGAATATCCTGTTGTGAGACGGGATTTAAAGGCCGGCTGATATTCTTTTTAAGCTGCAAGGGACCCAGATGGCCGATCCGGGCTGGAAATCGGCAGGAAGTTTTCAGCAATTAGGCGAAATGTGCTCAGGAAAGGAAGGATGCAGATGACAAGGGAAAGCGGGAAACTGAAAATATTGGTGTTCGGGGCCGGGGTTTTGGGCAGCCTGTATGCCGCCCGGTTGCAGGAGGCCGGCAGCGATGTGACGGTGGTGGCCCGGGGGCAGCGGTACAGGGACATCGAAGAGCTCGGCATCGTGCTGGAGTACTTTGATACCGGGAAACGGACGGCCACAAGGGTGAAGCCGGTTGACCGGATGCCCGGGGATGAGTACTTCGATGCCTGCCTGGTCTTGGTCCAAAAGCTTCAGCTTGAAGATGCCCTGAAGGACCTGGCCGTCAATTCCCGGATCCCCGCCTTCGTGTTCATGGTGAACAACGCCGAAGGCCCTCAGGCCATGATCGATGCCCTGGGGCGTGAGCGGGTCCTGATGGGCTTCGCCAATGCCGGGGGCGAGCGGGACGGCTGTATCGTGCGCCTGATGGTGGCCAAAGGAAAGGCCGTCACCCTGGGGGAACTGGACGGCAGCAAGAGCCGGCGGCTGCAGGAGATCGCCTCCGCCTTTCAGGAGGCGGGCTTCCCGGTGGACTTCAGCCGGAACATCGATGCCTGGCTGCGCCATCACGTGGCCCTGGTCGGGCCCCTGGCCAACGCCCTGTACATGGCGGGAGGAAGCAATTACAAGGTCGCCCGCAGCCGGGAAATCACCAAAAAAGGGCTCCACGGCATGCGGGAAGCCCTGAAGGTGGTGCGGGCCAACGGTTTCCCCATAGAACCGCCGGCCCTTCGCATCCTGCTGGTGCTGCCGGATTTCATCCTGGTCCCCCTGGCCAGGCGCCTCTTTGCCTCGCCCATCCTGGACATCGGGGGGACCCGTCATGCCTTGGCGGCCCGGGAAGAAATGACAGCATTGAATGAAGAACTCTTTTCCCTGGCCCGCAAGGTTGGCATGAAAACCCCCGTTATGGAGGAACTGCACCGGTACTCCGACCCCTCCGTCCCCCCGGCTGTCACGGATTGATGGCTTAAAGCCCTACAAACATCCGGCAAACGGGTTTTGTATTGCATATTTATATGGTTAATAATACAATATAGATATCTAATACAGGAGGAGAGGCGCCTTCATGTCTCAATCAGTAAAGAATTATACCTTTTCCCTGCCCATTGATTTGCTGGATAAGCTGAAAGATTATTCTCGGGAAGGTCAAATACCCTCTGTGAATGCTGCTGTGAAAGAGGCCCTGACAACCTATGTGACCAAAATGGAAAAGCAGAATCTGAATAAAAAAATGCAGGAAGCCGCCGAAGACCCCCTGTTCATGCAAGACCTGAACACCGCCATGACAGATTTTTCTTATTCCGATTTCGAAGCAGTGGAGGGGAATGAGAAAAAATGACGTATCAGTGGAACATTTTCTGGGCTGACCTTAACCCCGTGAAAAGCTCCGAACAAGCCGGGAAGAGGCCCGTTTTGGTGGTATCGGAAGAAGCGGTCAATCAAGCCCTTCCCATTGTTGCTGTCCTGTCTTTAACAGGATTTAAGCCCGGCAGGAAGGTATACCCCGTGGAGGTGCTGATCGAACCTCCCGATTCTCAGCTGCCCCAGACGTCCCTCGTCATGGCCCATCAAATAAGGTCTGTATCCAAAGAACGCCTGGGCGAGAAATGCGGCTCAATCGGCAGCGAGGAGTGCCGGGAAAAGATCCGGGGTGCCGTTAAGGTATACCTGGATTTGTTTTAAAGGGAAGCAATTGGTTTTTCAGAGGGCCGTTCGCGCAGCCCTAAAGCCCAAACGGAACAGCCTCTCGTGGGGAGAGCGGTAGAATCTGCAGCCCACCCGGCAGTCGTTTGCGTCGAATAGCCAGCTGCCCCACCGGGTGGGAGGACATCCCCTAGATGTGGGAGGCCCCTTTATGCTCGGCGGGGAAGGCCCCTTATGCTCAGTGAGGTTTCCAATGTGTGAGAGTCAAGGGATCGCCCCTCGCTGGCCCTTCGCTGGCCCCTCGAAGCCTCGCTCATCATTGGCCCCTCGCTGTCCCCTCACGAAAGGGGCCGGCACATCCCCTTATTGTAATATGACCTTGTATTCTTCCAACCATATGTTCAGCTGGATCAAATAGGCCATCAGCTGGGGCCCCCGCATCAGCTGCCCGAACCAGGGCACCCGGTACGAGGCTCCCCCGCTGGCAACGATATCCGAAACCGCTTTGACGTTGATCAACCGGTGAAGGGGTGCAGAGGTATCCTCCAGGATTTCCTTCAGCCCTTTCTGGACAGCCCGGGTGTACGTGGGGTTGTGGGTTTTCGGGTAGGGGCTCTTTTTCCGTTTGAGTATTCTTTCCGGCAGTATGGGCTTAAGGGCCCTCCTCAAGAGCCCTTTTTCCATGTTGTCGCAGAACTTGTATTCCGGCGGAATGTTCCAGGCGTATTCCACCAGGCGGTGGTCTGCATAGGGGACTCTTACCTCCAGGCCGTTGGCCATGCTCATCCTGTCCTTGCGGTTGAGCAGGGTAATCATAAACCATTGGAAGTTCAGGTAGAAGAGCTCCCTCATCCTGTGGGCATATCGGGACTCATCGCCTGATACCGGGACTTCGGCCAGGGTTTCCTTGTATTTTGCATCCACATAATCCTCCAGGGGAAGTCCTGCCAGTACCCCGGACAAGATCTTCCTTCTTTCTCCCACGAACTTCGACCAGGGGAAGGTGTTTGCCTGAAGGTCCTCCTCACTCCTGTACCAGGGGTACCCGCCGAAGATCTCGTCAGCGCATTCCCCTGACAGGGCTACCGTGGCGCATTTCTTTACCTCCCGGCAGAAGAGGTAGAGGGAGGAATCGATGTCCGCCATCCCCGGGTAATCGTTGGCCAGTACGGCATCCCGCAGGGAAGCGGCGAGTTCCGGGGTATCCAGGAGCACATTTTGATGGTCAGAGCCGATATGCTCCACCATGACGCCGATCCAGCGGGAGTCGGAATTGGGCTGGAAGTGGCTCGGCTGGAAGTGGATATCGTTTTCGAGATAATCGATGGAGAAGGTTTTGAGGGGCCGCCGGCCGTTGTTCTTGAAGGAGGTGGAGGCGATGGCGGAAATGGCGCTGGAATCCGTTCCCCCGGAGAGGAAGGAGCATACCGGGACATCGGAAACCAACTGCCTCTGAACGGAGTCGGTGACCAAACTGCGAAGGTGTTCCGCCGTGGCTTCCAGGGTTTCGGTGTGGGGTTTGTTCTCCAGTTTCCAGTACTGCCATACCCTGAGGCCCCTCTCGTCAAAGGTCAGGCAATGGCCGGGCCGGATTTCCTCTATTCCCTGGAAGATACCGTTTCCCGGAGACCTGGCCGGGCCCAGGCCGAAAATCTCCAAAAGCCCCGTTTGATCCACCACGGGGTCTACCCGGGGGTGGGCGAGGAGGGCCTTGATTTCTGAGCCGAAGAGGAAGGAATCCCCCCTCTGGGCATAAAACAGGGGTTTCACGCCCATCCTGTCCCGGGCCAAAAAGACCTGCTGCTTGTATTGGTCCCAGATCCCGAAGGCAAAAATCCCGTTCAGGTAATCCAGGCATTTCGGCCCCCACTCGATATAGGAGAGCAAGAGGGCCTCCGTGTCGGAATAGGACCTGAAGGAGTGGCCCCTGCCCTGTAAGATCTTGCGGATTTCCCCGGTATTGTACAGCTCGCCGTTATAAACAATCGTGAAGCTCTTCCCTCCCAGGGTCCTGGTCATGGGCTGCGACCCCCCTTCGGGGTCGACGACAATCAGGCGCCTGTTGCTCAGCAGGGCATTTTGGGATATGTAGTAGCCTGCAGCGTCGGGTCCCCTGTTATTTAAGGTTTCCGACATATTTTCAAAGACCTGCCGATATGGGGTCAGGTCCTCCTTCCGGTTAATCCAGCCAACGATCCCGCACATATTTGAACCTCCCGTGTTTGATTAAAAAACCTCCATGTACTGTTCCAGTTCCCAGGGATGGACCTGGGTCGAATAGGTGGGAGCTCTCGATCTCGAAACCCATCTCCTGGAGGGTTTCGACCATGTCCTGGCGGGCGTCCTCCCCGCTGTCCGCCGGGGCAGAGGATCCCCCTGGCCTCATAGTAGCGGATCTGCCGGCCCGTCAGGCCCGTTTGCTCTTTTACGGTGCTGATGGGGAATTAGGGGAGGGCTTTGGTATCCACCGTATCTGCTCCTTCACGCCGAAATCTTGATACTACATACTATGTAACCTGAGGGAATTTGGATACATCTGTGTAAGGGTTCTTAACACAAAGCTCACAAAAGGAATCACGGCAAACAAAAAACCGGGAGCCACGGCTCCCGGTGGGACAGGGGGACAGGGACCTTGTCCCAAAATCTGAAAATGGGACAAGGTCCCTGTCCCCCTGTCCCCGTGAACTTAACACGTGACGGTCAATTCCTGGTCCTGACCCTTTCTTTTGAAATGCAGTTCGGGGAGGACAATCCGGATCTCCCCTTTCCCGGCTTCCCTGCGCCACAAGACGATGAAGTTCACCTTCGCAAAGAGGGGTTCGTACCCGCTTTTCTGCATCCGGTCCAGCTGCTCCGCAAACCTCTTGGAGGGCCTGAAGACGCTGATTCCCCTGCCCGTAAGCCACTCCCCGTCCTTGTACTGGAGGGTATCGCCGCTCTGCAGGTTCTCAAAGAGGTACTGGCGCTCGCTGAAATAGTCAAGCCAGACATCCCGGTGGCCGAGCTGTATGGCCACTTCTTCCGGCAGTGCGTATTTACTCCTGTCCTCCAGCCGCGTAAGGTTCTCCGACCGGAGATGATTCAGGTACCGCCCTCTCAGGTGTATGGACAGGCTGCTCTTGGCCCGGGTCAGGGCCACATACAGCTGGCGTTTCTGCTCGTCCGTGCCGATATCGAAGTTTTCCAGCAGAAGGAAAACGTTGTCGAATTCCTTGCCCTTGGCCTTATGGATGGTGGACACATAAAGGGT
>PWVN01000260.1 GCA_003561835.1 Syntrophomonadaceae bacterium | reverse complement strand
CTGGAGACCCTGCTGGCCTACAACATCGAGGACACGGTGAACCTGGAAACCCTCATGTATAGGGCCTACAACGAGAAGATCGGCGGGACCCCCTTTAAGGAAGAATTCCTGGGCTTTACAGGCGAGGCGCCCCCCCTTCCCTTCCGGCCGGACCCGGAGATCATCGAGGCCCTCCGCCGCCGCTTCTCCCCCTACTCCGCCTGAAATGAGCCCCCGGGACGGGAAAAGAAAAAGTAAGTTTACTTTTAGGCCTGACCCCGAAAGTAAACTTACTTTTCTTTCTCCGAACTTTTTCCGTCTGGACCTTTTTCGCTTCTCCCTTTGGTACGTTTATTGCATATTATAAATATTAGGGGAATAGGCGCCCCGGTTTTCCCCGGGAAACCGGCAGGGAGCGCCGGGGTGTGCAAAAAAATGCAGGCAAAAGACTGCAAAGCCGTGAAAAAAGTTGCAACAATATTCTGTAAGTTAAAAACAATTGGGGGTGGGGTCTATGGAAATTTTGAAAATTGCCGAAGAGATGGAAATGGAGGAAGTGGTCTTCTGTCATGACCGGGATTCCGGTCTCAAGGCCATCATTGCCATTCACGATACCACCCTGGGCCCGGCCCTGGGGGGCACCCGGATGCGGGCCTATGCCAGTGAGGCAGAGGCCCTGAAGGATGTCTGCCGCCTGGCCCGGGCCATGACCCGCAAAGCGGCCCTGGCGAATCTGGACCTGGGAGGCGGCAAGGCCGTCATCCTGGGAGACCCGGCAAAGAAGCCGGAGGCCCTTATCCGGGCCTACGGGCGCTTCGTCCACCGCCTGGGGGGCCGCTACATCACCTCTGTCGATTCGGGTTTCTCCTCCCAGGACTTGGAGATGGTCATGCGGGAAACCCCCTACGCCCACGGCGGGCCGCCCAAAGGAGGCCGGGGGGGGGACCCCTCTCCCACCACCGCTTACGGGGTCTTCCGGGGCATGGAAGCCTGCCTGGAGGCCGTGGGGGAGAAGCCCTCCCTGAAGGGGAAAAGGGTGGCTATCCAGGGGCTGGGGCAGGTGGGAAGGAGCCTGGTGGCCCTGCTGATCGAGGCCGGCGCCCATGTGATCGCCACGGATATTGCGGCGGAAAAGGCGGGGTCCTGTGAGGCGGAATTCGGTACCGAACCCTGCCCGCCCGATGATATCCACCGGGTGGAATGCGATATCTTTGCGCCCTGCGCCCTGGGGGGCGCCATCAGTGCCGCCACCATCGGGGAGCTCAAGTGCCGCATCGTGGCCGGGGCGGCCAACAACATCCTGGCCGAGGAGGGCCTGGAGGAAGAGCTCCACCGCAGGGGCCTCCTCTACGCCCCCGACTATGTCATCAACGCCGGCGGGCTCATCCACGTGGCCATGGAGAAGACACCCTACCTGTCCCCGGAGATCCGGGAGATTGTGGGGGGCATCAAAGACCGCCTGGTAACGATCTTCGCCCGGGCCGCCCGGGAGGACCTGCCTCCCCTGATCGTCAGCAACCGTATGGCCGCCGAGAGGATTGCCGCCGGCAGAAAGTGGGCTGCCCTGCGCACCGACTTCAAGAGCCGCTGCTATTCGGGAGCCTAGGAGGCAAAATGAAGGGAGGACCTTCCGTGGCGGGAAAAGGAAAGCTGACCATCGCAAGAGACCGGTGCAAGGGCTGCGGTTTGTGCATCCACTTTTGCCCCAAGGGGATCCTGAAGGAATTTTTGGAGCTCAACAGGCTGGGCTACCGGCCCGTCTCCCTTGAAGAAGAGGGGGAATGCACCGGCTGCGGCATCTGCGCCCTGATGTGCCCGGATATGGTGATTCAGGTGGAAAGGGGGGAGGGGGCATGAAAACCAGGCTCATGAAGGGCAACGAAGCCGTGGGGGAGGCGGCCGTCTCCGCAGGCTGCCGCCATTACTACGGCTACCCCATAACACCTCAGAACGAGATTCCCGAGTATCTCTCTTACAGAATGCCGGAGGTGGGCGGTGTCTTTATCCAGTCGGAAAGCGAGATCGCCGCCATCAATATGGTTTATGGGACCAGCAGCACCGGTGCCCGGGTCATGACCTCCTCATCCAGCCCGGGCATCAGCCTGAAGGCGGAAGGCATCTCCTACCTGGCCGGGTCGGAGCTGCCCGCCGTCATCGTGAACATGATGCGGGGCGGCCCGGGGCTGGGGGGGATCCAGCCGGCCCAGGGGGACTATTTTCAGGCCGTCAAGGGGGGCGGCCATGGGGATTACCGGGTAATCGTCCTGGCGGCCGCCTCCGTCCAGGAGCTTTATACCTTTACCCTGCTGGCCTTTGACCTGGCAGACCGGTACCGCAACCCGGTGATGCTCCTGGGGGACGGGCTGCTGGGGCAGATGATGGAAGAGGTAGAGATCCCCCAGGACCTTGGAGACGACAACCCCCCGGGAAAGCCCTGGGCGGTGACGGGCTGCCGGGGTCGGGGCAGGAATATCATCAACTCCCTGTACCTGGACCCCCACAAGCTGGAGGCCCACAACCGAAAGCTTCAGGAGAAATACAAAGGGATTATGGAGAGGGAGCAGCGTTTTCAGGAGCACCACACAGAGGACTGCGAGCTCCTTCTGGTTGCCTACGGGACGGCAGCCCGGGTATCCCGGGGCGCCGTGGATGAAGCCCGGGCCCTGGGGATCAAGGCAGGCCTTTTCCGGCCCCAGACCCTCTGGCCCTTCCCCAATCGGGGGCTTAAGGAGGCGGCCCGGAGGGCCAGGGCCCTACTGGTGGTGGAGATGAGTTCCGGACAGATGGTCGAAGACGTGAATCTGGGGGTCCAGTGCCGCTTGCCCGTCCACTTTTACGGGCGTATGGGCGGTATCGTGCCTTCGGCGGGGGAAGTTCTGGAGGAAATCAAGAGGATTGAGGGGGGCTTAGCATGAAGGTGATTGCCAAACGACCCGAATCCTTGACGCAGCAGGCCTTCCACTACTGCCCCGGCTGCACCCACGGGATCATTCACCGCCTGGTGGCGGAAGTTATCGATGAACTGGGGGAAGGGGGGCCGGCGGTGGGCATCGCCCCGGTGGGCTGTTCCGTCCTGGCCTACGAATACTTTAACCTGGACATGATTCAGGCCTCCCATGGCCGGGCCCCGGCAGTGGCCACCGGGGTCAAGCGGGCCCTGCCGGACTGCATCGTCTTTACCTACCAGGGCGACGGGGACCTGGCCGCCATCGGCCTGTCGGAGATCGTCCATGCGGCCCTCAGGGGGGAGAACTTCACCGTCATCTTTGTCAACAATGCCATCTACGGCATGACGGGGGGCCAGATCGCCCCCACCACCCTGCCGGGCCAGAAGACTACCACCAGCCCCCTGGGAAGGGATACCGTCCTCAGCGGCAATCCCATCAAGGTCTGCGAGCTGCTGGCCACCCAGGAGGGCCCCGCTTACCTGAGCCGGGTGTCCGTCCACAGCCCCGCCCAGGTGCGGCGGGCCAGGAAAGCCATCCAAAAAGCCTTTGAGGTACAAAGAAAAAAGCAGGGGTTCTCCCTGGTGGAGATCCTCTCCACCTGCCCCACCAACTGGGGCCTGGACCCCCTGAAATCCCTGGAATGGCTGGAAAAAGAAATGCTCCCCCGGTATCCTCTGGGGGAATTCAGAACACCGGGAGGTGAAGAGAATGGAAGCCTTTAGAGTGATTGTATCGGGTTTCGGCGGCCAGGGGGTTCTCCTGGTGGGCCAGATCCTGGCCTATGCCGGCATGTTTTCCGGGAAACACGTGGCCTGGATCCCCTCCTACGGGGCCGAAATGAGGGGCGGCACCGCCAACTGCAGCGTGATCATCTCCGAGGGGGAAATCAGCTCCCCCCTGGTGGAAAAGGCCGATGCCCTGCTGGCCTTCAACGGCCCGTCCCTGGAGAAATTCGAACCCTCCCTGCGGGAAGGCGGGCTCCTCCTCATGAACACGTCCATGGTGACGGGAGAACCCCGGCGCCGCGATGTGCGGTCCTTCGGCATCCCCGCCAACGATCTGGCGGACCGGCTGGGGAACAGCCGGGTGGCCAACATCGTCATGCTGGGGGCCCTGGCGGAACTGGAGCCGGTCCTCTCCTTCGAGAGCATCATGGAAGCCATGCGGATGGTCCTGCCCGAACGGCATCATCACCTGCTGCCCCTGAACCAGGAGGCCCTAAAGGCCGGGGCCGAAAGTATCAAGGAAGGGGTGGGAGTCTAGACAGCTCCCTCATTCCAGGGAGCTTCTTTCCCATCCCCGAAGGCGGTGCCCACGGAACGGGCGAAGCGGACCAGTTCCCCCCCGGGGGGGACTTTTTTTTGCTGCGCCACTGCTTCCTCCAGGGGCACCGACCGGATGAAGGGGGTTTTCAGGCAGGACATGCGGCCGAATTCCCCGGCCATGACCATCTCCACCGCCTTCACCCCGAAGCGGGTGGCCAGGATGCGGTCGAAGGGCGAAGGGGTGCCTCCCCTTTGCAGGTGGCCCAGGACGGTGACCCGGGCCTCCATGGCGGAGCGCTCCTCGATTTCAGTCGCCACCTCTTCCCCGATGCCCCCCAGGCGGCGCCGGCTGCCCCGCTGCCGGTAGACCTGCTCCCCCCGGGGGTTCCTGGCCCCTTCCGCCACCACGATGATGCTGAATTTCTTCCCCCGGGAGCGGCGCTGGTGGATCTTCTCCAAGATGTTTTCGTAGGTAAAGGGGATCTCGGGGATCAATACCACATCGGCGCCCCCGGCCAGCCCTGCCTCCAGGGCGATCCAGCCCGAGTTTCTGCCCATGACCTCCAGCAGCATGGCCCGGTGGTGGGATTCGGCCGTGGTGTGGAGCTTGTCGATGGCATCGGTGGCCGTGTGGAGGGCCGTGTCGTAGCCGAAGGTGACATCGGTGGCCATCAGGTCGTTGTCGATGGTCTTGGGGATCCCCACCACCGGGACCCCCATGCGGAAAAACTCCAGGGCGATGGACAGGCTGCCGTCCCCGCCCACCACCACCAGGGCCTCCGCCCCCATGGCCTCCAGGTTGGCCACCGCCTCCCCCGACAGGTCCTCATACCGGGCCGGGCCCTGCTCCCCCGTCACGGGAAAGCGGAAGGGGTTGTCCCGGTTGGTGGTCCCCAGAATGGTGCCGCCCCGGTGCAGGATCCCCGACACGTGGTGGTCCTCCAGCAGGCCCCACTCCTTTCTCACCAGGCCGCCGAACCCGTTTCGGATGCCCACCACTTCCATGCCGTAGCGGTGCTGGGCCGTTTTGGTCACGGCCCGGATGACCCCGTTCAGCCCGGGACAGTCCCCGCCCCCCGTAAGAATGCCGATGCGCTGGATGCTGCCCAAAGCGCCGCCTCCCCTCTCCTTTTTCCTAAGGGTACCATATAAGGACCGGAATGAAAAGTCCCCTGTACCTGCCGCGCTGCCGCCCGGGGCCTGCTGCCGGGCCTGTCGGCCCCGTTACCCGTCGAAGCCATCAGGACCATCGAGGCCTGCGAAGCCTGTTGCCGGTGTTCCTGCTGCCTTGGCCTGCCGCCCCGGGCCTTTCGGCGGGATGCCTGCCGGGGCCGGGGAGTTGTTCTTGCTCCCGCAGGAGAATGGCCCCCTGTCGTAGAACAGTAAAAAGGTAGAAATAGATGGTCATGCCTGCGGCAAAGGAGGTTTTTCAGCATGGCTGCATCGGTACAAGAGGTCATCACCACCTGCCCCCGGGACTGCCCCGATACCTGCGGCATCATCGCCGAGGTCCGGGAGGGCCGGGTCGTCCGCCTGCGGGGGGCCCGGGACCACCCCATAACCCGGGGCTTTCTCTGCCCGAAAATGTACCAATACCCCCGAATGCTGGAGAGCAGCCACAGACTTAAGACCCCCCTGCTCCGCCGGGGCCGGGACCTGGTTCCCGTATCCTTTGCAGAGGCCTATGAGGCGGCGGCCCGGGCGGTGGAGAAGGCGGCGGCGAAGCACGGTTCCAGGTCCCTGCTCCTCTACCACCTGTCGGGAAACCAGGCCGTCCTCAACACCCTGGACCGGCGCTTTTTCAACCTTCTGGGGGGCGCCACCCGGAACGCAGGGGGGCTCTGCCTGGCCAATGCCGTGAAAGGCCAGGAACTGGACTTCGGCCGGGGCCGCCTGGGCCACTCCCCCCTGGACCTGGCCCGGAGCAGGGCCATCCTCTTTTGGGGAAGAAACGCCGCCGATACCCAACCCCACCTCTTCTACCAGGCCGCCCAGGCCCGGAAGAAGGGGGCCTACCTGGCGGCGGTGGATCCCCGGGCCAGCCGGACGGCCCGCCAGGCGGACCTGCATGTGGCCGTAAAACCCGGCGGGGACTGGGCTTTGGCCCTCCTCCTGGCCCGGGAGGTCCTGGAGCGGGGGGAGGCGGACCCCGACTTTCTGAAAAACAACCCCCGGGGCCGGGAGGGGTTTTTGGCCCTGGTCAAATCCCAGAGCCGGCAGGAGCTGCTGGCTCGGGCGGGGGTCCCCCCGGTCGTCCTGGAGGAACTGGCGTCCTCCCTGGTGGCTCGCCGCCCCGCCGCCATCTACCTGGGGGTGGGGATGACCTACTGGCCCTGGGGGGTGGAAACGGTGCGCCTGATCAACGCCCTGGGGGCCCTTCTGGGGACCCTGGGGCAGCCGGGCGGCGGGGTGAACCTCTCTTTCCCCGGTTGGCAGCACCTGGACCAGACCCTGACGGGGGACCCCCGGGGAGAGCGGTACCTCTACGAGCCGAACCTGGCCCGGGAGATGCCGGCCCTGACAGACCCCCCCCTGAAGCTGGCCTGGGTGGTGGGGGGGAACCCCCTGGCCCAGGTCCCCAACAGCTCCCTGCTCAGGCAGGCCTTCGCCGCCCTGGATTTCGTCATCGTCAACGAGCTCTTCCTGACGGATACGGCCCGGCAGGCAGACCTGGTCTTTCCCGTCAGCAGCTTCCTGGAGAGGGAGGACCTCCTGGGCTCCTGGGGCCACAACTATTTGAGCCCCGTCAACCCGGCCCTGGATACGGAACTCCCCTCGGACCTGGAGGTCTTCCAGAAGACCGCCCGCCTCCTGGGTCTGGAGAGGGAGATGGCGGGAACCCCCGCCGAGTGGCTTGACCGCTTCCTCGGCCCCCTCCACTCCCGGGGCATCACCTGGGAGATGCTGAAAAAAGGGTGGGTAAAAAACCCCCTGCTGCCCGACATCCCGTCTCTTGACCCCTACGGGTTCAACGTCATCACAACTCTGCCTTCCCCGGGCCGGGAGCCGGCCGCCGGGGAATACAACCTTTTAACCCCCAAGCCCCGCCACCAGACCCATTCCCAGAAGCTTCCCCGGCCCCAGGCAGGACTGCCCCTCCTCTTCCTGTCCGCTTCCGATGCCGCCGGCCTGGGGGTCCGGGAGGGGGACGAACTGCGGGTGTCCTCACCCCGGGGGAGCCTCAGCGCCGCGGCCCGGCTGGACCCGACCCTGCTGCCGGGGTCCGTCTACGCCAGCTCCGGGGGCTGGGTGTGCGAAGGCCAGGGGGTGAACCTCCTCACTTTGGACTCGGTGACGGGGGCGGGGGGGATGACGGTGAACGACACCCGGGTCCGGCTGGAAAAGGTTGAAGGCCGGCAGGGAAAGGAAGGGAATACAAATAGGACAGAGGTAAAATTATCCTGACATTTCTGTACAAGGCGGCCCCATAAAGGTTAAAATAACGGGGAAGGCTCCAGGGCAGCCAGGGTCCCGGAAGGCATTGAACCCCCCGGGGCAGCTGGGTTCCCGGGACAGCCGCCGCCCTGGGGTATAGATACCGAAATAGGGGAGGAAGTATCATGAATATTTTCCGCGGACGGGTGCTTGTCAGCATCTTTCTCATTCTCCTGGGGGTAACCCTCCTGGTGAACAACCTGAACATCGAGGGAGTGGAATTGAACCTTAGGACCTACTGGCCCGTGTTCCCCCTGCTCTGGGGGCTGGGCATCGTCCTGGAATCTCTGGGGAGGGAGAGGGGTGGGGACATGAGATCCTACTTCTCCTCGGGTCAGTTCCTGACGGGGCTGGTGGTCATCTTCATCAGCGGCGCCTACCTGGGCCGGAACCTGGACTGGTTCCAGGTGGATTTCAGCCTTTTCTGGCGCCTCTTCTGGCCCGCCATCATCATCCTCATCGGCATCAGCCTTTTTCGCGGCAGGCCCTTCCCCCGGTCCTCGGAGAAAGCCAACTGGGCCGTTATGGGCGAGGTGAACAAGGGAAGGATGGAGTGGGACTTGAAAAATGAGTCCTACTTGGCCTTCATGGGCGGGGTGAAGCTGGATCTCGGCAGGGCCCGCATCCCGGCAGGGCAGACGGTCCTGGACTGCACCGCTATCATGGGGGGCATCGACATCTATGTGCCCGGGGACATCGGGGTGATCATGGAAGGGAATGCCGTCCTGGGGGGGCTGGAGTTCCTGAAAGAGGAAGCCGGCGGCATCATCGCCACCAAGCGAGGGGAGGTTGGCCTTAAGGACAACCCGGAACGGGTGGTGGTGATCCGGGCCACGGCCATCATGGGCGGCGTCACGGTAAAAAAAGTGTAGAAAAGGGAGAGGATAAAACATGCTGATTCTCGGAATCAACGGCAGCCCCCGGGAGGAAGGGAGCACCGCTTCCCTTATTCGGGCAGGGCTTAAGCAGGCCGGGGGGCTGGGCTGCCAGACGGAGGAAGTATTTGTGACGGGTATCATGGCCCGGCAGGAAACCCCTTTCTGCCGGCACTGCCTGCCTGTATGCGACGGCCGCTGCTTCAAGGGGACAGATTTGGAGGAGGCCTACGAGCTCCTCGCCCGGGCCGATGGCCTGATTATCGGCAGCCCGGTCTACTTCGGGACGGTCTCCGCCCAGCTCAAAGGATTCTGGGATAAGACCCGCGGCCTGAGGGGCAAAAAATCCTTGGTCAACACCGTCGGGGGCGTGATTACGGCCGGGGGGGCCCTCTTTGGCGGTCAGGAGACCACGGCCAAGGCCCTCTTTGATATGATGCTGATCCACGGCATGACCATCGTGGGCGACGGCCTGGCGGAGGCGGATGCCGGCCACCACGGGGCCCTGGCCACTGCCCCTGTTGAGGGCGATGACCCGGCCATTGCCAGGGCCGGAATCCTGGCCCAACGGGTGGTGGAGGTGGCGGAAGCCACCCGGAAGCTGCGGGAAAAACGGGGTTAAGGGTTACCCCTTCTTCCCCGACATAACCTCCATGTACAGGGCGTTGATGAACTGCTTGATGTTGACCCGGGTCTTGGAGGCCTCCTTCTTCTCTTCCTTCAATTCCCGCATCTTCTGGCGAAGTTCGTTGAAATCGAAGAACTTGGAGCCGTAGCGCTCGAAATAGGGGTTGTAGTAATCCTCCAGCCCCAGGGCCGCCAGGTTTTCCATGGAATGCTTGACGGCCCGGCGGATCCGCTGTTCGATGGTGCGGATATCCGTGGATTCCTTGTAGTCTCCCTTCAGGTATCTGCGCTGGACCGCCCAGTAGAGCTCCTTCAAATGGCGGAACTGCCCCAGGTATTTCTCCGTGTCGGGGACTGTGCTCAAAAAGATCATGATCTGGACCAGGTCGTGGCTGCCCGGTTCCCCGATAATCCCCAGGTCCGAGAGGATTTCCTTGGTCCTGTCTCGGATGATGTCCTCGTTGTTCTGCGGGGGAGGCGGGTCAGAGGTGCCCCCCGAGGGCCCCAGGCCCCGGGCCATGTGGGTGATGGAATCCAGGGCCTCCAGGGAGCTGCGGACCTTCAGGAAGGATTGTTGCATCTCGATGCGCTCCATCACCTTCCCCAGGACAGAGAGGACCTCGATGCGGTTGATGGGCTTGGTGATGTAGAATTCGATACCGGCGGAATAGGCCTGGGCCACCATTTCCTTGTTCTCCACCTGGGAGATCATGACGATTTTGCCCGGGAAGGCCCTCCCCTTCAGCTTCTTGGCGATCTCGATGCCGTCTTCTCCCGGCATCAGGAGGTCGATGAGGACGATATCCGGGAGTTCGTGCATGATCTTGGAGATGATGTCCCCGCGGCCGTCGGCAAACTCCGCCACCACTTCTCCCAGGTGTTCCTTCTCGATGATCCTGCCCAGCATCCTGCGGCAGGCCACGTCGTCGTCGATGATGACAAAACTGTAGTCCATGGTCCTTTAACCTCCAATTTCCTCCCGGGGAAAGGTGAGGATGAATTTCTTTCTCCCGTCTTTTTGCTCGAAGGCAACCCGCCCCCCCAGGTCTTCCATGAGGCCCTTGACATAGGCCAGGCCGATGCCCGTGGAGGGGATGCCCTTATCGTTGAACTTGGTGGTGAATCCGGGTTCAAAAATCAAGTCCCGGTCTTTGGAACTGACCTTCCTGCCGTCGTCGCTGATGGCCACCTGCAGGT
>PWVN01000087.1 GCA_003561835.1 Syntrophomonadaceae bacterium | reverse complement strand
GCATGCCCGGGGGAAGGGTCCAGGGCCAAAAAAAAGCTCCCCCGAAGAGAACGGCCCGAAGAGAGCGGTAAGAATATTTATCGCCTGTTGTACCGGTACATAAACCTCCGTTTTCCTTTACTTCTGCTTTCTCAGCTGAAACCTTGAAAGAAAATCAGGCAGCTTCCAACTCCGCTCGCCCCCCACCCGGATATCCCGGCGAAGGAATAGGGCCAGGGCCGCCCCGGTCAGGACAGCGGCACCCAGGAAGAGCCCGGCCAGCCAGCCCCTCTCCAGGCCGTCCAGGGCCATACCCCCCTGGTAGTACCTGAGGGGGGTGAATTTCATGATGGGCTTCAGGCTGTCGTTGAGGTTGGCCAGCCCCAGGAACAGATAGTTGGCCACCAGCAGCGCCCCCGCCAGCATGCCGGCCATGCGGGCGGCGGGCAGGACCATGCTGAAGAAGAGGGCCAGGGCAGCGAAGAGGAGCAGCACCGCCAGCAGGGGCAGGAAGGGCAGCAGCAGCTGGAGCCCGGTGTACTCAAGCCCCACCCTTTTGGCCGGCAGGGCCCAGCTGAGCCAGCCCGCCGTCAGGATGACCCCCAGGGCCGTCCCCAGCCCCAGGAAGCGCCCGAAGAAGATCTGCCCGCGGCTGACCGGGTGGGCCAGCACCAGGTCCAGTATGCCCCGTTCCTCGTCCCCGGCCAGCAGGCCGGCCCCGGCGCTGATGGCCAGAATACCCACCACCAGGTGCAAATAGGAAAAGAAATAAACGTCGATGTACCCCATGGGCGTGGCTATGGCATGGATATTCTGAAAGAAGGCCAGCATCGCCTCGGGAATTATGTCCAGGTACAGGTCAAACATATCGCTCATATCGCCGATATTCTCGTACAGGAAGGCCATCATCAGGCCGTAAACGGCCACACCGAAGGACCAGCCCATCATCTGCCCCCGCAGGCGGCGCAGGGCATGCTTATACTCTGCCGGCATTTTCCTTCTCCTCCTTCGGGTCGTCCGTATAGTAGGCAAGGAAAACATCCTCCAGGGACAGGTGTTCCGACTGGAGGTCGACCACGGGATAGGCGGCCAGGGCCTTGATCAAGGCGTCCACCTCTCCCTCCACCTGCAGGGTGGCCTTGACGCCTCCCTCCTCCCCCTTCAGGGTTACCCCCTCCAACCCCGCCAGGGCCTCCAGGTTTACCCGCTCCCGGAACCGCACCCTGAACCGGCGCAGGGACATGCTGATCAACCGGCGGGGCTCTGCCTCCTCGACGATGACCCCCTGGCGGATGATGGCCACCCGGTCGGCGATGGCTTCCACCTCGCTGATGACGTGGGAGGAAAAGAAGACGGTGGCCCCGTGGCCCTGGGCTTCCCGCAAAAGTCGGTACACTTCCTGCTGCATGAGGGGGTCCAGGCCGCTGGTGGGCTCATCCAGGAGCAGGAGTTCAGGCCGGTGCATCAGGGCCTGCAGGAGCCCTGCTTTCTGCTTGTTGCCCTTGGAGAGGTTCTTGATGGGGATGTCCAGGTCCAGGTCCAGGCGGTCCGCCAGCCGGTGAACATAGCCCCAGTCATTCCGGCGGCCCCGCAAATCATTGAAATAGCGGAGGGCCCCCCTGACCGTCAGGTTGCTCTCCAGGCTGAGCTCGCCGGGGAGGTATCCGACCCGGGACCGGACGGCCACGGGGTCCCTGGCGGGGTCGATCCCCAGGACCCGCATGCTCCCCGACTGGGGCCGGATCAAATCCAGCAGGCAGCGAAGGGTGGTGGTTTTCCCGGCGCCGTTGGGGCCGAGAAAGCCGAGGATCTCTCCCCGCTTTACCTCCAGGTTCACGCCCCGCAGGGCCTGGACATGCCCGTAGGCCTTGGTTAAACCCTTGATCTCGATGGCTGGTAAGTCCTTCATCCCTCTCCCCCTCCCTTCATCACCGGGAAATTTCCGGTGCTGACTGTCTCCATTATAGTACACTTTTCATACTTTTTCCATCCCTCTCACCCTTTCCCCTTCGCCCCCACCTTTTTGGTCATAACATCCTTTCCCGGGCCGGTTCCGGGAGGGCGGCCCCGGAGCAATGTGCTGTCTCCCCGGCCCGCCTGCCCGGAGAACCTTGCGGGTAATCATTACCCGGGTCATGATTCTTTATGACCGGAAGGTGACCCCGGTGACTGTCCGCCCCCCTCCGCAGGCGCTATAATGAAAAAAAACGTTAGGAGTTGACCATCATGAACAAGAGTCTTAAGGTAGGGGCCTTTATTCTGGGGACGGGGGTCCTGCTGCTTCTGAGCACGGCAGGCATCGTACCGGGGGACCTTTTCCTCCTCATCCTGGGGGCGGGCTTTGTGGGGATCTACCTTCTGCTGGGGGGACGGAAGGAATACGGCAATGTGGGTTTCCTCATCCCGGGGACCGTCCTTTTGGCCATCGGTGTCTTTGCCCTGTACCAGGGCCTGGCCGAGGCCCCCGGCTCCCTCCTCTTCCTCGGCCTGAGCGTCGCCTTCTGGCTGGTCTTCGGGCTCCATACCTTCTGGTTTCGTAACCTGCAGCACGGCGAGCGTTTCTGGCCCCTCTACCCGGCAGCGGGCCTCCTCCTCTTCTTCGCCCTGCTCTACGGCGGGGAAGTCCTGGGGTGGCAGTGGAGCCTTAAAGGCCTGGAAGTGTGGAACTACCTCTGGGTTATGGCCCTCATGGGGGTGG
>PWVN01000051.1 GCA_003561835.1 Syntrophomonadaceae bacterium | reverse complement strand
CTTTCCATAGTTATAGAATATGGTTTATTCTACATAATTTATATATATCTTTTGTGATTTTAAACCTGGAAGGATTTTTCGAGAGTTTTTGAAAAACTACATTTTAGGACACGGACTCACATAAATGAAACGGTTATGTCAAAAAAACAATTCTCCAACATTCTCCAAATCTTTCAGAAAGTGATTTCAGATTTTAAATCACCAACCAAAATTTAAAAATGTGGTATAATAATCATATTCTATAATTTTGGAACGTTTTGGAAGAATCCATTCACAATGCCCTGTGCGCGTCACAACGAACTTTCAGATTTATGTGGTTTGACAGACCTTCATCAAATACCTCTTTCTGGTGATCAACAAGTACGTCACTAGCCAGTTATTTCCCAAAAACATTGACAATGGATAGAAAGGTCGTTTCTTGACCTGTCTTAGGAAGAAATATTCAAGGTCAAGCTTTGTTTTTGTTCTCCAATACATTCCTGACAAGGTTGCCATCAGTCACGTCACTTGATCGGACTATCACCAACAATGAAGATTAGCGTCGGATGATCTTGAAGGATTTCAGTAATTTTTGGTATTCGAATTTCTATTTTCATGAATAAACTATTGCCGGTTCGTTTTTTATCCAAATACTTTGCTTTTCGCATTCCAAACACAGTCTTTTGGCGGTTGAATCACAAAGACTCACTCCAACTCACATTCAAGCTTTTTCACCTGATGGGCATATTTCAAGAACTCTTTTCGCAAATCGAATAAAGGGGTTTTGGTTGGTTGAATGGGCCAGTACATGAGATAGAAGGAGCAGTTCCTATGAAGAGAATAAGGCCATGGATCTCTTCTAGCCGATTTCTCCAACAATAATAGCGCTCTTTCGCAGATGAATCAGTACAATGATGATCCAGGGTAACTTTTTGAATCGCTACCTTGAACTGTAGCTTCGGATTGGAGAGCAGAATCTCGGCGACCTTGTGCGCGAGCGTGCATGATGGAAATACCACATAAGAAAGTAGTATTTGTAAAAATACTATTGGAATAAACAAACATGAACGGGAATCATTTTTTTTGGTCATATTTTACGAAAGCAAGTGCAATATGAAATGAAGAACTTTTTAGGACCTTTATAATCGTCCTAAATTGGTCGCCGGCAAATTAATACCGATAAATCCCCCTTGACGAATTGAGCACCTTGTTTCCATCATTGTGGTCCAACAGATTCACTAACCTACTCCAAATTTTATCATAATATTACATAAAAACAGCATCATATATGTTTTATTGAAATTTTTACTTTACCTTATCCACCACATACTGACTTGGAGTGTTTTCACTATCTCGACACCCTGACTCTACAACATGTATATATCCCCCTTCAGTTATCCACCTAATATATACTCCATTTTGGTATTTATCTATTTGTTCAGCGATTTCGTCAAAGACTCTCTTTCAAGTTTCCGAGCGCCCTGAGCACTCTTTCGAACCTTCCTCCTTCTCCTTTTACTATTCTTGCACCTCGACTAGCTCCAATGAGCTCCTTACCGGTTGAAAATGTTCGAATATAATATAAAAAATGAGTATACTACTTTATTTGCATTCAACATTCGAAAACACAAACAACATTCTGCCCGCTCTGTCTCTTCATTTCTTTCCAATTTTCTTCCGAGTTCCCACTTGGACTATCTTGGGTAGAGAACGGCTCCGAAACCCATTCCTTTCATTTTCATGATCTATTTTTCCGGTTTCATACACGAATTGGTGCACTACTGTAACCTCCTCTCTTGCCCTTGCCTTGTCTGATCGGCCAGGGGTGTTTCATTACCCAATGCTTCTCGATCCATATCTTCCTTTTCAAAGTTCAACTGCAGCTCTAGACTCTCTGCTGACATGCTCGTAACACCTTCCCTTTCATCTTCAACTTCGGTCATTAGTCCTGTCTTGTTCGTCAAGGTTTTCATAGCAGATTTGGCGATCTCTTGCGCTAGGCCTTTCAGCAACTTGGGGCATATCGGGCAATCACCTTCAGCTGTCAACCGTTCCGCCTCTCGTTCAGAAGAAAGGTGACAATAATCAAAGGCATGGATGACATGACCGCAAATAAGCTCAATGCTGTCACCCTGTCTACATTCCTCCATTCTCAGCACGGATCTCAATGGGGAGTTAACTTGCTCACCACACCAGCCGCAAACGCAAGCAAACTGGATTTGCCTTCGATCGTTCTGGAGGGTACTCTCCATATCTGATTCATCGCTGATCTGTCGATCTTCTCGTTCCTCGATTTCCTGGCGTGGCGAAACACCACAAACACTACCACGACCACAACACCACAGAGGTTTCTTTAACTTCCCCACCATGCAGTATCCACTACGTGTCCACAGCGAAGGATCTGAGCAGCTTTTTTTGGAAGATGATTGTGCTCCCTGCCATTAGTTTCCCACTTTTGACATATAACACTGCACGAAGGCCGAGAAAGAGCCATCGAGAGCTGATTCGAGTATAATATAGCTGTGGACCGTGACCAGTTTTGAGTAGATCTGTCACGCGGATCAACTCTGTCTCTCGATCCGATCCGTCACGGATCGGATCCGTGTTTGTGATGGAGGTTAAGATCCGTCACGCGGATCAGGACCAGGAACGCGGGTCGATCCGCGCTTTACTCATCTCCTACTACTGATCCGACCATG
>PWVN01000067.1 GCA_003561835.1 Syntrophomonadaceae bacterium | reverse complement strand
GTGCCGAAGGTGGTAACGCTCTGGCCCACCAGGGGGGTTTTGAGGAGGGGACTGGCCCGCACCACCCAGACGGTAACGGGCTCCACCGGGTTCCGGCTGTCGATTTCAATCATATCACCCTCCCTCACCTCCAGGTACACCCGGGGCC
Organism: Syntrophomonadaceae bacterium; assembly: GCA_003561835.1. Classification (GTDB taxonomy): domain Bacteria; phylum Bacillota; class Dethiobacteria; order PWVN01; family PWVN01; genus PWVN01. Next base: position 10,219 of record PWVN01000067.1, on the reverse strand, counting down.
CTGTGAAGAGGGCCCGCTCCTCCTGGTTGATCAGGACGGCCACCCCCCGTTCCCCCGGATCCCCTTCCAGGGCCAGTTCCAACTCCAGCCGCAGCTCCACTGCCGTGCCGGGGTCCAGGGCAAAGACCTCCTCCACCCTGGGGCCTTCCAGCCGCACCATGTAACTTAAAAAGCCCTGCAGGCTCTCATGGCTCAAGAGGTACTGGCTGATGAAGAGGAGGAGCAAAAGGGCCGCCCCCAGTTTCAGCAGGCCCCTCTCAAACCGCCGGGTGGCCTTGAAGAACCATTTTTCAAAGTCATTCACCGTCATCACCTGCCGGGCCTTTGGCATAACCTCTCTTCGTATTAGTTTATGCCCTCGAAAAAAACTTATGCTTCGGCGGCCCTTTTTCCCGCCACATAGCCGGTGGAAAAAGCGGTCTGCAGGTTGTACCCCCCGGTGTACCCGTCCACGTCCAAAACCTCCCCGCACAGGTACAGGCCCGGGACCTTTTTGGACTCCATGGTCTTGGGGTTGACCTCCTTCACCGAGACCCCTCCCACGGTAACGATGGCCTCGGCCAGAGGGCGGAACCCCCGGAAGGTCAGGGGCAGGTTCTGCAGGAGGCGCGTCAGGGCCAGGCGCTCTTCCCGGTTGATGTGGGCTGCCTGCTTGTCCGGGTCGATCCCCGAGAGGGACACCACGACGGGAATGAGCTTTTTGGGCAGAAGGCCCTCCAGGCAGTTTTGGTACTGCTTCCTGCTGTTTTTGTCCAGGTCCCGCTGGACCCGTTTGAGGAGGGTTTCCTCCGCCAGGGCGGGCTTCAGGTTGAGCTGCAGCGTCAATCCCTCCCTTTGCCCCAGCATCCTGCGGCTCAGGCTCAGCACGATGGGCCCCGACAGGCCGAAGTGGGTAAAGAGGAGCTCGCCGAACTCCCCTTCGACAGCTCCCCCAGGGGCTTTAAAGGAGAGCTCTGCGTTCTTTAAGGCTAAGCCCTGCAGGTCCCTTACCCAGCCTTCCGCCACCCTCAGGGGCACCAGGCCCGGCCGGGGCGAAAGGATGGTGTGCCCCGCCTCCCCGGCCAGGGAGTAGCCGTCCCCCGTGCTCCCCGTCCCGGGGTAGCTGGCCCCGCCGACGGCCAGGATGACCCGGTCTGCCCTGTAGACCTTCCCCGCCTCCGTCAAAACCCCGGCGGCCCGGCCTTCTTCCAGGAGGATCTTTTGGGCCCGCTGCCGGAAGCGCAGGGCAACGCCTTTTTCCTTCAGGAAGCCCTCCAGGGCCGTGAGGATATCCGAGGACCGGTCGCTTTCCGGGAAGAGGCGGCCTCCCCGCTCCCGCTTGACGGCCACCCCCCGCAGCCGGAAAAAGTCCTGCAGGTCCCGGCTGGAAAAGGCGTTTAAGGCGCTGAACAAAAAAGGCCCGTTCCCGGGCATGTTGGCAATAAACTGCTCCAGGGGGGCATCGTTGCTGAAGTTGCACCGGCCCTTCCCCGTGATCAAGAGCTTCTTTCCCAGTTTTTCGTTTTTTTCCATTAGGGTTACCCGGGCGCGCCGGGGATCGCACTGGCCCGCGGCCATCATGCCGGCCGGGCCGCCGCCCACCACGAGGACTTCAAGCATGGGACGCAGCTCCTCTATTCCTGCAGCTTTTTGACGTGCAAAAAGACCTGGTCCCTGGCGGACTGGTGAACCTTGAAGAGGAGACGCTCCAGGGCCTGGCTGCTGAGCTTTAGGCTCTTGGGCTCCAGAATCTCGATGCGGCGGAACTCTTCCTTGACCACGAAGCGCACCAGGTCTTCCAGGGCATCCACCTGGACTTCCAGGGTCAGGGGGGCGTAGGCCACCTCTTCTTCCTGGTCTTCCTCGAAAACGCTGTAGACCTCTTCTTCGTGGATTTTGACGATGCTGATCCCCTGGACGGGGACGTTTTTCCAGAGGGCCAGCTGCTGCTCCCGGTTGTAGCGGGCCACGTCCTCGCCGTCCTTGCCGCCGAAGAAGAACTTGGCGGGCTTGTCCTTCCCCTTGAAGTCAAACCTGACCTTGAAGCGGATGGTGCCCGCGGCTTCCTCTTCCTTTTTGGGTTCGCTTTTCTTCTCTTCCATGAGGTTGGGAAGAGTTTTCCTCTGGCCCAGCAATTCCTGTCTCAATTCGTCCGTCTCTCTGGGTTTTAGCATACGAAACCCCTCCGCAAAGTGGCATTATTAAATACGATTTCCATTGTTTATAACATAAATTCGTCCTCCCGGCTGGAAATCCTGCCTGCGGGGGGTCAGGACTATGTAAATCTTTCTTAATATGTTTTAAGGGAGACGCCGGGGTTATCCTTCCTGCCGGCTTCTTAACCCCGGTTCCAATTCCTCGCCTTCCGGCAGGTAGCTCACGCTGAGCCTGCGCTTGAACCTGCCGAGGAGCCTCACCAGCTCCTCTCCCGCCACCAGCATGAAGAAGGCGTTGCCGACGGCGTGTATGCCGTCGGACCAAAGGCTGGCAGCCTGGGTAACCAGGAAAGACCGGACCGTCAGGGGATAAACAAAGGCCAGCCAGTGCCAGGTGTTTAAAAACCAGCCGAAGAGAAAACCCCAGCAGAAGACGGTAACCGTCAATGCGGCTTTGGGGAAAGGGCCCTTCCTTCGGCCCCAGAGGCCGCCGAAGACCCCCGTCATCCCCCAGGCCGCCATCTGCCAGGGGGTCCAGGGGCCGTGCCCCAGGAACAGGTTTGATACAAAGGCAGCCAGGGACCCCACCATGAAACCGGGTCCGGGACCGAAAACATAGCCCGAGAGGAGGACCAGGAAGGTGGTGGGCTGTACGGACGGCATGGCAGCGAAGGGAACCCGGCTCAATCCCGCCAGGGCTGCCAGGGTGGCCACCAGGGCTACCTCCCGGGCTGAGGCCCGGCGCCCTTCGTAAAGATAGTACCCCCATCCCAGGGCTGCCAGGATGAACAGGAGGCTGTAAAGGGACCAACTGCTCTGGACCATCAGCCTGCTTCCCCCTCCCTTTCCCCTTCTTCCCGATGCAGGAGGGACAGGGCATCTTCAACCGTCATCACCCAGGGGCAGACCCCTTTGAACAGGCGATTCGCCTGGGGGGAATAATAGAGGGACGACGACAGGACCTCCCTCTTCTCCCCGGAGGCGATGATTTCCCCTGCCGACATGATCAGGACCCTGCAGGCAATTTCTGCAGCAAATTCCACATCATGGGTGACCACCAGGATGGCCTTGCCCTCTCCTTTCAGGGCAGCCAGCAGGGCGCCCAGCTTTTTCTTCAGTACGGCATCCATGCCCCGGGTGGGCTCATCCAGAAGCAAAACCTCCGGGTCAGGAGCCAGAACCACCCCCAGGGCCACCCGCTGCTTTTCGCCCCCGGAAAGGTCCCGGGGATTTTTCTCCCGGGCATGCTCCAGGTCCAGAAGGCGTAAAAGCCTGCCTACCCGCTCCTCCTTCTCCCCCTTCGGTAAATCCAACCCGTAGCCAATTTCCGTGAAAACGCTATCGTTGAAAAGGTAATCATCGGGGTTTTGGGACATGTATCCCGTAAGGGCAGCTCTTTCCTCCACCTTCATCCGGGTAATATCCCTGCCTTTGTGGCAGACCCTGCCTTTCCGGGGGGAAAGAAGCCCGTTGATGTTCTTCAAAAGGGTGGACTTTCCGGCGCCGTTTTCGCCCAGCAGTACGGTGATGCTCCCCTCTTTCAGGGTCACATCAACCTTTCTCAGGCAGGGCGGGTTTCCCGGGTAGGCGAATTCCAGGCTCCGGCATTCCAGGATGACCCCCCCACCCCTTTCGGCTGCGGTCGGGGAGTCCGGTACTGGTGAAGGGCAGAAGGTCCGGGGATTTCCGGCTATCTTCCTCAGGATTTCCCTGCCTTCCTTTATGGTCAGGGGGACTTCTGGGATATCCAGCCCGGAGAAAACCCGGGAAACGGGAGGAATATACAGGGGGTACTGCCGGCCAACCCCGCGCACCGTTTCCCTCGGCCCCGCCTGGCTGACAATCCTTCCCCCGTCCATCATCACCACCCGGTCCGCCAGGTGAAAACAGCGGTCTACCCGCTGCTCCACCAGGAGGACGGTGATCCCCCACTCCTGGTTTAGGCGCTGGACATAGTTCAAAAAATCCTGGGCTGCCACGGGGTCCAGCTGGGAAGTGGGCTCATCCAGCAGCAGAACCCGGGGGTGCATGGCCAGAATTGCGGCCAGGATGACCTTTTGTTTTTGACCGCCGGACAGGTTGAACACAGCCTCCTGCCGGACGGGATTCAGGTCGAAGAGGGCCAGGACTTCCGCCACCCGGCGGCGCATCTCCTTCGGCGCCACACCCAGGTTTTCCAGCCCGAAAGCAATCTCCTGCTCTACCCGGGTCATTACGGACTGCTGTTCCGGGTTTTGAAAGATGAGGCCGATTTCCCGGGCCAGCTCCCCTTTCTGCCAGTCTGCCAGGCTCCGCTGCCGGTAGCGGATTTCGCCGCCGATGCTGCCGCCGTAATAGTCCGGCAGCAGCCCTGACAGGGCCCGCAGGAGGGTGGATTTGCCGGATCCCGATGGTCCTGCAAGGAAAAGGAATTCCCCTTCGAAGATCTGCAGGCTCACGTTCTCCAGGGCCCTGGCCCCTTCCTCCGGGTAAAAGTAATTCAGGTTTTCTACATGAAATAATGCCATTTTTTAGCCCCCCAGATGACGGCAACAGGTACCAGCAGAGAAATAAGGATAAAGCTGCCCGCCACGAGAATTTCCCCCGAAAAAAAGCGGCCGGAAATCACCGGAAAAAACTGCAGGCTGCCGAAGTTCTTGATGTAACCCCAGGCCATGGCCAGACCTGCCGCAAAAGATGCAGCCAGGACCAGGAAATCCGGCAGCTTAAAGGACAGAGCCGCATACCGGGTCCGGGTTCCGCTGCCGTAGGCTCTGGCCTGAATGCTTTCCCCAACGTTGAAGCTGTCTTCCAGGGAGGACAGAAAAACCACCTTCAGCAGGGGTATCCGGTTCCTGATCCGGCGAAGGAAACCGCCGTTATGATACTGTATGCCCCGGGTCTGCTGGATTTCAGCCACCCGGCGCACCTGCTGGCCCAGGTAGGGGATGGATTTGGACGCCAGGGCCACCAGCAGGGTGGACCGGGGGAAAAGCCCGGCAAAAAGGGAAAGGGCCCGGTCCGGGTCCAGGGCAAAGTTGTACAGGATAAAGGCAGAATAAACAATAAGAAGCCGTAAAGCCATGACCAGGGAATAAACCAGGACTTCCAGGCTGATGCTGACCCTGCCCAGCACGGGGAGGGTAAACCCCGTTCAGAGGATGGTCCTGCCCAGGTTGTTGACCAGGGTATTGATGAACATGAACATCAGGATCATGACGAGGAAGTATTTGACACTTCTGGCCCAGGCAGACCCGCCTCCGGCACCGAAGAGAAAAACCAGGACGGCGGCGAAAACCACCAGGAGCAGGGTGGGCTGCGTCAGCAAAAGGGCGCCCCCCACCACCACCATCAGGTAAGCAAGGATGACGGCGGGATGGAGTTTTGTGAGAACCGGGTCAGGGGCCTGGTTTATCTGCATCATCTCAACACCTCAACGGGGCAGCCTGATGACGTCCTCTTCCGTTACCAGGACACCAAAGGTTCGCCCCAGACTTTGGGGGTCGGTTACCAAAAGGCCGGCGGTTCTGTTCAGGGAATCCTCATCCAGGGCGGTAATGAGCCACAGCGGGAAGGGATCCCCCAGGCCGCTTCCCGAAACCAGGATGGCTCCGACCGGAGCCCTGTACACGGCTTCCTCTTCCCCCTTAAGTCCAACGGCGGTAAAGGCGGTGTTGTCCAGCAGGGCAAACCAGCCGACTTTCTCCCGGTTATCCAGCATCCCCTGCCAGAAAGGCTCTCCTGCCAGCTCCGACCACAGGGCGATGACCATGACGATTTCCTGGGGGTCTGCCAGGTTGTAGTCCCCGTAGGGTCGGGTTTTAACCTCCCGGGCCCCTGCCTGGCCGAGATACTGCTGGATCCTGGCTGCTGCCTCCCGCCCGGGAGGGGTATAAAGGATGAGGGTCCCGGGGTTGTTTCCCCGGTAACCGCTCACAAAGGGTTGGGGGAAGGCTCCCGTCACGGCCGGGGTAAAGAAGAGGTCTCCCCAGGCGTGATAATCCCACCAGACCACATCCCCCTCACGGGGGTAATAATCCCCTGCGCCCACGGAGGCGGTGATGCCGTTGGCATAGAAGAACCAGTCATACCGGAAACCGCCTTCGGCGGTGGAGGCCAACCCTTCAATGGCGGAGACAAAACGGCCCCCGTACTCCGTCTGGACATCCAGGTGGCGCTGCAGGGCTTCCAGGGCCGATTCGCTGGGGAATACGTCAATCCGGTCGGCAAAAAACACCTGACGGCCAAAATCCCGGGTAACCTGTATGTAGACCTGGCCGCCGGAGGCTTCCCTTTCCGGGCTGCCGCAAGCAGTCAAGGAAAGGGCAAAACAGATGATGGTGACCAGAAAACGAAGGAATCTCTTTTGCAAACCGGTGTCCCTCCCTGCTGGCCTTACGGGCCCGTTGAATCCGGGGTCTCCGCATACCACCAGATCACAATATCATTTTCGCTGATTCCATAGTTCAAAGCAGGTGAGGTAGGGATCGACGCGTTTACTTTGTACTTCCACCCTGCCACTCCCTGAGCCTCTTCCCCTTCTATTGCATATACATACTCATTCTTATACAGGAGTTTTACATTCAAGCCGGTGACCAATAGGGCCTCTAAGGCGTTGGCTTTATCCGCAGGGACCTTCACCTTCCCATCGAAATGGGTTTTACTTTCTCCCACCACCTGCACCCGGACGGTGATAACAGGCTCGGCAGGCGGTTTTGGGTCCGAACCTCCCGAAGGAGGCCTGGAACCAGCATCCCCGGAAGGAGCCTTTGACTCCCCCCGCTCCTCTGTCTCCAGGACATATTCGAAAGAGGCCACGGGGCTGGCCGCCATTCCGGGGACCAGCACCGCTGCCTGGAGTTTCGTATCGGATTCCAGGGCGATGGGCCCCTCATACTCCAGGCCCGCATCCAGGGGATTGCTGCCGTCCACGGTATAGTAGATCCGGGCATAGGCGTAAGGTGATGTTAAGACAACTTCCGCCCCTTTTTGCACCGTTCCGGGTTTTGGCAGGGCTTTTGGAGGTTCGGCCGGCAGCAGTGTTACACCGGTCTGCCGGTACTCTTTCGCCCTTTCCTGAAGGCGGTGGAAGGCGGAAGTTCCGGACACCACGTCTCCCAGGGCCAGAAGGCTTTGGTAGGTAGCCATGTAATCCCGTTTTAGGGGTTCCCGGAAGAAGGAAAAGGATCCGTCTTCCAACTGGTAGGCCAGCAGGGCCTTAAGGAGGCCTCTCTCCTGGCCCTGCCACGGCTCTTCCCTGATGTCCTCTCCCCGGGAAATTAGGCCGGCCAGGACCATGGCCGCGCTGTTGGCGTTCTCCTCGTTGTAGGAGGCAAATCCCCCCGAGGGCAGCATGGCTTCCTCCAGAAAGGCCAGGGCCTTTCGGGCAGTCGTCTCCGCCCCCGGGATGTTCCGGTAAAAACTCAGGGCCAGCAGGGCCATGGCCGTCACATCCGGGTCACCGCTGCTGCCGCTTAAAGAAAAGCCACCGTCTTCCTGCTGCGCTTCTTCCAGGAAGGCCATGGCCTTCTCGCGGGCATGGGAAAAACCCACCACTTCCAGGGCCACCACGGCCCAGGTGGTGTTGTTGACGGTGCCCCCGAAGGAGCCATCCCGCTGCTGCAGGGAGGCCAGCTCGGCCGGCAGACAGCGACCCTGCCATTCCCAGGGGTCTTCGCCCCGGGCCAGAAGGCCCAGGATAAAACCGGCGTAGGATGTGGCGGGAGACCCGGGCGGCAGGTCCGCTTCCGACCAGGAGGGGAGCCGCCAGGGCCCTTCATCGATGCTGATACCGGCTCCAAAGAGGGCCACCTGCTCCCACCAGCTATCCAGAAGCCTTCTTTCCTGCTGGTAAAAACCCACAACCCTCTCCAGGCTTTCTTCCGGCTGCAGCCGGGGGCCTTCAGGAACCTGCCTGTCCTGGCAGCCTGCCAGGAACAGGATCAGGAGAAGGAGGAGTATAATGATGGTTATGATGCTTCTTTTCACCGGCATGATCTTTCCTCCTGTATCAAGATGGATTTATTCCCTTTTCCCCTTTACCAAAAGATTGGCAAGGCCGGCCCCCAGCACCAGCAGGCCGAGAACCCCCGTTAGGGAACCCGCGCCCCCCGTCCTGGGGAGGGGCCGCATCCCGCTTAACCGGAAGAAAGCGGGTTCCCCCTGCTCCAGGTCCCCCAGGGCCAGCAAGGCCTGGCTGGTCGCCATGGCATTGGGCTCGAAGGGCTCCGCCAGGAAAGAAAAGCTGCCGTTCTCCACCTGGAAGCTCACCAAAGCATCGTAAAGGGAGGGGTTCTTAACCCAACGGCTGGAAAAGATGTTCTCTCCCACGGCTACAAGGCCCGTCAGGACGGCCGCATTGGTGTTGGCGTTCTCGCTGCCCCAGGAGGCAAAGCCGCCGCTTTCCAGCTGCGCGCTTTCCAGGAAGCCCAGGGCCCTTGCAATGGCGGTTTTAACTCCCGCCTGGGTTTTATAGGGGCTTAAGGCCACCAGGGCCATTCCCGTCAAATCCGGGTCCCCTGTATCTCCGAAGAAGGTGTACCCCCCGTCGGTGAGTTGCTGTTCCATGAGGTACTTTACCGCTTTCTCTTCCGCAAAGGGGAACTGGGCAGATTTTAACGCGATAATTCCCCAGATAGTGTTGTTGACACCATCGCCGAAACTGCCGTCCTCCTGCTGTTTCTCTGCCAGCTCCTTAAGGATATTCCTGGAACCCCAGGCCTTTTCGGGATATTCTCCCCGGGCCATCAGCCCCAGGATAAAGCCGGCATAGGTGGTGGCCGGGGAGTCCTCCGGAAGGCTCTGACTGTTCCAGGAGGGAAGCTTCCAGCCTCCCTTGTTAAGGTCCACCCCTGCCCCGCGCAGAGCCGCCAGCTCCCACCAGGAGGACAGGGTCTGGTTTTTGGAATAGTAGTCCAGAGCCGCCGCGATGCTCTTTTCCAGTTCCGAAGCCTCCCCGACGATCTTTGCGGACTTAAACCGGGTAATGGCAGCAGAAAGCTCATCGGAAGCCGCGTCAACCTCTTCCTGGGTGGCTTCCTCCCTCTCCAGAAGGGCCTCAGCTTGATCCAGGTCCTCCTTAAGGGCCGCTACAGCCTCCTCCGGGTACTGCCCCACATCTTCCCCCACTTCCGCCTCTGCCACCAGGTCTTTGGCCATATTGACGGCATCAGCCAGTTGACGCCGGTCTACTCCCACAAGAACCTCCAACTCGTTGCTCTGCCCTCCCCCGACCAAAGCACCACTCTTCGCCTGGATGCTGACGATGCCTTTTGCGGCTGTTCCGGTGAAAAAGAGAGCAATCTTTTGTGTGTCTTGTTTCTCCAGAGAACCCAGAACCAACCCGGTATCCCCTGTTTCGATCTCCCAGCTGCCGGGGTCCCCCGCATCGGCGGTGAATTCATCCCCCACCAGGGTTAGATGAATCTCCGGGTCCACGTCCCCGGGAAGAACAGGGGACTCGCTGGAAATGGCCGCCCACCTGCTGTAGAAAAAGAGGATTTCATCGCCATCGGAAATGATGTATTCGTGGGCGCCCACCCAGGGGGATTCTCCATTGACACTGTAGAACCAGCCGTCCCAACCGCCGAAAGTGCCCCCGGCATCACCCCCGATTTCATAGATGTAGGGGCCCCAATCCGAGTCGAGTATGGTGTGGGAAATTTCCTCCCCCTCCACAACCTGCTTCAGGGTATCCAAAACCGAAGGGCTCTCTCCTTCCACCTCGACCGCCCCGGCGAAAATGGTTTCGTTAATCCCCTGAATTTCCAGGCGTACCGGAACCGCGGCCGGGTCTTCAAGGGCCTGGGCCCGGCTCTGGAAGGGTGCCGCCAGCATGGCCAAAAAAAGAAGTACAATCGTAAAGGCAAACCAGGGACGGTTCCTATGCTGAAGTAATCCGCTCATTTTTTCTCCTCCAATCCGAGTATGTAGTAATTGGTCCAAAGCAAAAATTGAGGGCTTGACATGTGTTTTCTATCCAGTAAGTTTACTTTTAGGCCTGACCCCAAAAGTAAACTTACTGGCCTTCCCAGGGGGTTGGTTATGCCTCTTCACCTCCGTGTCGTGCCGCCGGCAAAGAAAAATCCCGGCTGCCCCCCTAAAAG
>PWVN01000215.1 GCA_003561835.1 Syntrophomonadaceae bacterium | reverse complement strand
CTGAACTTTGCCCTCCTGGCCTCCGTCTACATACCGGGGCTGGGGGTGGAGATCAACTTCGCCCGGCGCTGGATTGCCCTCGGGAGCCTGACCATCCAGCCCTCCGAGTTTACCAAGCTGGCCATGGTGGTCTTCACCGCCTGGTTCCTCTCCCGGCCGGAAGTGAAGATGAACAATTTTCTCAGGTCTTCCCTGGTACCCCTGGCCGTCATGGGGGCATCCTTTCTCATGATCCTGATGCAGCCGGACCTGGGGACGGGGGTGGCCATCGCCGCCGCCACGGGCCTCATCATCGTCGTCGCCGGGATGCCCCTGTGGCAGATCGCATCCCTCACCCTGATGGCCGGCCCCCTGGGCTATTACCTGGCCATGAGCAAAGAATACCGGCGGCAGCGGATCCTCTCCTTCCTGGATCCCTGGGCCGACCCCCTGGATACGGGGTACCATATCATCCAATCCCTGCTGGCCCTGGGGCCGGGAGGGCTGCTGGGGGCGGGCCTGGGGGCCAGCCGCCAGAAGCTCTATTACCTGCCGGAGCCCCAAAACGACTTCATCTTCGCCATCATCGGCGAGGAGCTGGGCTTTCTGGGCACCTTTACCATCCTGGTCCTTTTCTTTATTCTCCTGTGGCGGGGCTTCAAGGTAGCCCTGCATGCCCCCGACACCTTCGGGAGCCTGCTGGCCGCCGGCATCACCGGCATGATCGGCCTGCAGGTCGTCATCAACATCGGCGTCGTTACCGGCAGCATGCCCGTCACGGGGATCAACCTGCCCCTGATCAGCGCCGGCGGCAGTTCCCTCTTCTTCACCCTGACGGCCATCGGCATGCTCCTGAACGTGTCCCGGTATACAAAAATCTAGGCAAGGGGTGTCAGCATGCGCATCGTTTTTGCAGGTGGAGGCACGGGAGGCCATCTATACCCGGCCCTGGCCCTGGCCCGGTACATCCGGAGCCGGGAACCGGAGGCGGAAATCCTTTTCCTGGGGACGGAGAGGGGCCTGGAGAGCCGGATCGTCCCCCGGGAGGGGTTCCGCTTCAAAACCCTCTCTGCCCGGCGCCCCGTGCGCCGGCCGTCCCGGGCCATGGTGGGTTCCCTGGCGGCCCTGGCTTCCGGGACGGGACAGGCCTATTCCTTCCTGCGCTGGTTTTCGCCCCATGTGGTGGTGGGTACGGGCGGGTATGCCTCCCTGCCGGCAGCCCTGGCCGCCCTCGCAAGGCGCATCCCCGTGGTCCTCCACGAACAAAATGTGATCCCGGGCCTGGTCAACCGGAGGCTCTCCCCCTGGGTGGCCCTCACCTGCCTGTCCTTCCCCGAGTCCCGGGAGCATTTCCCGGCCCGGGCCAGGCTTGAGGTGACGGGGAACCCCCGGGCCAGCGAGGCGGCAGCCCTGCAGGCGGGCCAGGAGGATTACCTGAGCCTGGGGCTCATCCCCGGCCGGAAGACCATCCTCCTGGCGGGAGGGAGCCAGGGGGCCCTGGACCTGAACCGGGTCGCCCTCAAGGCCCTGGCCCCCTTGCAGGGCCGAAGGGACCTGCAGATCCTCTACGTCACGGGGGAGCGCTACTACCGGGAGATGGCGGGCCGGGCAAAGGCGTTAGGCCCCGAGCCCCTGCTGAAGGTCGTCCCCTACCTGGAAAATATGCCGGCGGCCCTGGGCATCGCCGATATCATCATCAGCCGGGCAGGGGCCACCACCCTGGCGGAGGTCAATGCCCGGGGCCTGCCGGCCATCCTGGTCCCCTCCCCCAACGTGGTGGACGACCACCAGACGGCCAACGCCCGGGTCCTGGAAAAACGGGGGGCCGCCCTGGTTTACCGGGAAGCCGGGCTGGACCCGGAGGCCCTGGCGGGGGACCTGCTGGACCTCCTGGACAGCCCCGACAGGCTGGCGGCCATGAGGGAGGCCAGCTTCAGCCTGGGCTACCCCCGGGCGGCCGCTTCCATGTATGAAGCCCTGAAGGCCCTCATCCCCGCCTTTGGGTAGGGCATCTTATCACACCTGCCCCGGACTTCGCATACTATAATGTATCTTTACAGCGGATCCGGGGGGAATAGGAGAAGGCACCCATGAACCATGACCGCCTGGCCAAGAGGATCAAAAGCCCCCTTCTCAGGAAGGAACCCCTGAAGCTACATACGACCTGGAAGGTGGGCGGCCCTGCAGACCTCTTCATATCCCTTAAGTACCAGGAGGATTTGCCGGAAATTCTGGATTACAGCAGGCAAAACCGCATTCCCCTCTTCGTCTTCGGCTCCGGGAGCAATCTCCTGGTAAAGGACGGGGGGCTCAAGGGAATTGCCCTCCAGATGGGGGCGGACTTTGCCGGGCACAGCTTCCGGGGGCGAATCCTCAGGGCAAAGGCGGGGGCAAACCTCTCCCGGTTGGCCTCCGTGACGGCGGAAGAAGGTCTGTCGGGCCTGGAATTTGCCGCCGGCATTCCGGGATCGGCGGGAGGCGCCCTGCTCATGAACGCGGGGGCCTACGGCGGCAGGATTGCCGACATCTTCCACCGGGCCCTGGCCATCACCCACGCGGGAGAAGAGGAACTCCTGAAGCCGGCGGACATGGAATTTGGCTACAGGCATACCCGCCTCATGGAACGGGACACCATCATCATCTGGGTGGAACTGGCCCTAACGCCGGGGGACCCCTCTCTCATCCGGGAGGCCGTCAGGAAAAACATGGCCCTTCGCAGGGAAAGGCACCCTTATGAACCCAGTGCCGGCAGTGTTTTCAAGAATCCCCCCCAGGGACCGGCAGGGCATTTTATCGAAAAGGCCGGTTTGAAGGGCCTGGAAATCGGTGGTGCCCGGGTATCGGAAAAGCATGCCAACTTTATCGTAAACACGGGCCGCGCCCGGGCAGAGGAGATCCTTGCCCTCATGGCGAAGGTTCAGGAAGAGGTTTACCAAAAGTTCGGCATCGCCCTGAAGCCGGAGGTCCGCGTCATAGGTTACTAGGACTGGGGGGAGGAGCTTGGAAAAGATTATCGTATACGGCGGCAAACCCCTGGTGGGGGAGCTGGAGTCAGACGGTGCCAAAAACTCCGTGCTGCCCATCATGGCCGCCCTCATCTTGAACGATTCCGGGGAAGACATCGTCATTGAAAACGCTCCCGATATCCGGGATGTGAGGGTCATGTGCAAGATCCTCATGTCTTTGGGGGTAAAGGTAACGGACAGGGGCGGCGGCTGCCTGGTCTTCAACACGGCCAACATCACCACCAGCAGCATACCCCATTCCCTGTCCAGGGAAATGCGGTCCTCCGTGTTCATCATGGGCCCCCTGCTGGCCCGTTTGGGCAGGGTCCAGGTGTGCGGGCCGGGAGGATGCGCCATCGGCTCCAGGCCCATCGACCTGCACCTGCGGGGCCTGAAGGCCCTGGGGGCCAGGATCGAGGAAAAGGGGGAATATATCTCCGCCGTCAGCCCCCTGCTCCGGGGGGCGGAAATCCACCTGGACCTGCCCAGCGTCGGGGCGACGGAGAATGTCATGATGGCTGCCGTGGGGGCCCGGGGGGAGACCCTGATCAAAAACGCCGCCCGGGAGCCGGAAATCGTGGACCTGCAGACCTTTTTGAACTACCTGGGGGCGGATATCCGGGGCGCCGGCACCAGCACCATCCGTATCAAGGGCCCAGGCCTCCTGAGGGGAGGGTCCTACCGGGTCATCCCCGACCGCATCGTGGCGGGGACCCTGCTGATGGCTGCCGGGATCACCGGGGGGAGCATCCTCCTGCGCAACGTCATCCCCCGGCATCTGGAGGCCGTCACCGCCAAACTCCGGGAGGCCGGCATGGACATCGAGGAGGGGGAGAGCTGGCTGAGGGCCAGGGGCCGCCCCCTTAAGGGGCTTCAGAAGGTCAGGACCCAGGCCTATCCCGGTTTTCCCACGGACCTGCAGGCCCCCATGATGGCCCTCCTGACTCTGGCCCGGGGCAGGAGCAGCATCTATGAGGAGATTTTCGACGGCCGCCTCAAGCATGTGGAGGAACTGCGCAAAATGGGGGCCCGCATCAGCGTGGAGGGCAGCCGGGCGGACATTACCGGGGTTGAAGGGCTCCTGCCGGGGAAAGTGGTGAAGGCCACGGACCTGCGGGCGGGGGCGGCCCTGGTGCTGGCGGCCCTGGCCGTCAAGGGCCAAACGGAGGTCATGAATCCGGAGCATATCGACCGGGGATACCATCATCTGGAAGAGAAACTGGCATCGCTGGGGGCGGAGGTTATGCGGGTGCGGGCTTTGTAGCTCCCCGCACCCCCTCCTTCCGGCAAGGGGAGGTTTGTTTGTGGACAGGCAGTTGAACCATTACCGCTTTGGCAACCATCCCGCCGTGGAAGAGAGGCGGGGCAGGGCAAAGCTGGTCAAAATACTTCTATTCACCGTCATCTTTTTTACCCTGGTGTCCGGGATCTTCTACGGGCTGAGCTCCCCCTTCTTCAATTTGCAGGAGCTCATCTTTGAGGGCCGGGAGGTCCTGACGCCCGGGGAACTGGACCAGGCCTTCCCCTATCCGGAAGGGACGAATATCTGGAAAATTGACCTGGAGCGGGTGGCCCGGGCCTACACCGCCCTGCCCCGGGTGGAGGAAGTGGCGGTGGAACGGGAGCTCCCCCGCACCCTGCGCATCCTCCTTACGGAGAAGGAGACGGTGGCCCTGATCCCCTACCAGGGCCGCTACTACGAGGTGGCCGGGGACGGGACCCTGGTGGCCATGACCCCCCTCCTGCCCCCGGGAGGGCATCCCATGCTGACGGAGCTCTCGGGGCTAACGTACCGGCCGGGGGAAAATATCGCCGCTGCTGCCGGCGGCAGCCTGGTGATCTCCTTTCTGCAGGAGATGGGGGAGGCGGCGGCGGGCATTTCGGAGATCAGCGCGGCCAATCCCAACAACCTGGTAATATTTACGCTGACGGGCCGGAAGGTCTGGCTGGGCCGGGGGGGGTACAGGGCCAAGCTGGAGCTTCTGCCCGAGATCCTGGCCGCCCTGCCCGAAAGGACGGGGTACCTGGATTTTCGGGTCCTGGAGGCCCCCAGCTTTGTAAGCCAGTAGCAGACCGGGGCAGGCCCCCGGGGTGCCGGGGGGGTCCAATTTTTTCTCAGGTAAAAAAAGGGGTTTTGTCAAGAATGTTGAATTATTGAATTATGTAAAATATCGGCGGCGGGGGAGGGGCTATGGTGAAGAAGAGTATTGCAGTGGGTATGGATATCGGAACGACCCATGTCCGGGTCATCATCGGCGAACTGAACACGGACAGTACGATGAATATTATCGGTGTCGGGACAAGCCCCTCCCGGGGGATGAAAAAAGGTGTGATCGTGGACCTGGACGAAACCGTCAATTCCATCCGGGAAGCGGCGGATGAAGCCGAACGGATGGCCGGCCTGGAAGTGTCGGCGGTTTTCCTGGGGATTGTGGGCTCCCAGGTGGGAATCATCAACAACCGGGGGGTTGTGGCCGTTTCCGGGGATGACAAGGAGATCACCGAGGAAGACGTGGAACGGGTGATGCAGGCTGCCCGGGTGATTGCCCTGCCCCCGGAGAGGGAGATTATCGATGTTTTGCCCCGGGAATTTATCGTGGACGGCTACGACGGCATCCGGGACCCGGTAGGCATGATCGGCGTACGCCTGGAAGTGGATGCCATGGTGGTCACCGGCACCAGCAGCGCCATTAAGAATACCCTCCGCTGTGTCCAGAGGGCCGGGCTGGAAGTCAGCGGCCTGGTCTTGAACTCCCTGGCCAATGCGGAGATCGTCCTCTCCCGGGATGAAAAGGAACTGGGAGTCTTTCTGGTGGACATCGGTGGGGGCACGGCGGAAGTAGCGGTTTTCCAGGGCGGGAGCCTTCTGGACATTTCCGTGATTCCCGTGGGGGGAGGCCATATCACCAGCGACCTGGCGGTGGGCTTGAAGACCACCCTGGAGCAGGCCGAAAGGCTCAAGATTCATCACGGGGTTGCCTCCCTGAGCCTGGCCGCCGCGGAAAACAGCATCAAGGTGCAAAACGTGGCGGGTAAAGGGGACAGGACCATCTCCCAGGCGGACCTGGCCGCAATCATCGAACCCCGGATCCTGGAGATTTTACAGCTGGTCCGGGAAGAAACGGCCAAGATGGGCTTCCCCGAAGCCCTCCCGGCCGGGGTGGTGCTGACGGGGGGGATCTCCCTGATGAAGGGCACGGGGGAGCTGGCGGAGGAGGTCTTCAACTGCTCCGTGCGGACGGCCCAACCCGGCTATATCGGCGTGAAAAGCCCCATCTACTCCACAGCCGTGGGCATTATCCATTACGTACAGCGCAGCCACATGATTACCCCGCCCAAGGTGGGCCCCACCCGGGCGGTCCGGGGTTTCTTCGGGCGGCTGCGCCACTGGTTTTCGGATTTCTTTGAATAAGCATCAGGCGGACCGGAGGAGGAAGAATATGATAGAATTTGATATGGAAATGGAAGAGTTTGCCCAGATCAAGGTGATGGGTGTGGGGGGCGGCGGCAGCAACGCGGTGAACCGGATGATCTCCGCCGGGCTGAAGAGCGTGGAGTTTATTGCCGTGAATACCGATGCCCAGGCCCTGTACCTGTCGGAAGCCGGCACAAAGATCCAGATCGGGGCCAAGCTGACCAAGGGCCTGGGGGCGGGGGCCAACCCCGATATCGGGCGCCAGGCGGCGGAGGAGAGCAAGGAAGAGATTGAGCGGAGCCTCCAGGGAGGCGACATGGTTTTTATCACCGCCGGCATGGGCGGCGGCACCGGTACCGGGGCAGCACCCCTGATTGCCGAGATCGCCCGGGAGACGGGGGCATTGACGGTGGGGGTGGTTACCCGGCCCTTCAGCTTTGAGGGGAAAAAACGGCAGATCCAGGCGGAACAGGGGATCAAGGAGCTCAAGGAAAAGGTGGACACCCTGATCGTCATCCCCAACGACCGCCTCCTTCACGTGGTGGAGAAGCGGACCCCCATCCTGGAAGCCTTCCGCATCGCCGATGACGTTCTGCGCCAGGGGGTCCAGGGGATTTCCGACCTCATCGCCGTCCCCGGCCTGATCAACCTGGATTTCGCCGATGTCAAGACCATCATGGAGGAGACGGGCACCGCCCTCATGGGCATCGGAGTGGGCAGCGGTGAAAACCGGACCATCGAGGCAGCCAGCGCCGCCATCTCCAGCCCCCTCCTGGAAACCTCCATCGAAGGGGCCCGGGGGGTCCTCCTGAACATCACCGGCGGCCCCGGCCTGGGGCTCTTTGAGGTGAATGAGGCGGCGGATATCGTGGCCGAGGCGGCGGACCCGGAGGCAAACATCATCTTCGGGGCCGTTATCGACGAGAGCATGAAGGACGATGTGCGGGTTACCGTCATCGCCACGGGCTTCGACTCCCTGCCCACGGTGAAGAGCCGGCTCCACGAGGAGATCAGCCGCAGCAGCTTTGCCGGGGGGGACCTGGACATCCCCGCCTTCCTCCGCAAGAAGAAGAAGGAATAGTGCCGCCCTGCGGCAGCGTCAGCCTGCCGCCTCCCGGGGCGGGCAGGGCGGTCCAGCCTATTTCTCCGGGGCCCCTTATGGGGCCCCGGATTTTTTTTTGCTGCGGATCCTGCAGGCAAAAGGGGGATCCCGATGAAAAAGGGGGAAGGGCCCCCGGAGGCCGGCGGCAGGAGGCAGCAGGCGGCAGCAAACGACAAAGAAAGCCAAAAAAGCTTAAATATTGCCACGTGAAGGCCTGATAGCCTTTTATAGAAAATTGTGATATAATTACTTAGAAATACTTCGGCTGACAACCCATTAAGACTAGATATGTTCTTATCCCCCCGGCAGCGGGGGGAGGACAGGGCGGGCCCGGGCATGATGGAAGGCTTCCCTTCATATCATTTAATGGATAGGGGGCCAAGAGGTGTACGCGGATGTACTGATGGGCATCAATTTTCTCTTCAATGTTTACCTTTTGTGGCTGACCTCCCTGGCGGCCCGGTCCCCCCGGCCCCTCTGTCGGCTGGCCCTGGGCGGGTTCCTGGGCGCCCTCTTTTCCCTGACCCTGGCCCTGCCCCGGCAGGCGCCGGTCCTGGTGGGCCTCCTGTTTCCCGCTCTCATGGTTGCCGCCGTTTTTTACCCCCTGTCCCTGCGCCAGGGCTTAAGGCTGGTGGGCATCTTTTACGGGGTCGCCCTCCTCTCCTGCGGCGCCCTCATGGGCCTCCAGTTCCTGGTGCACCGGGAAGCCTACGGGGCGGGCACCCCGGCCTTTCTCATCCCCTCGCCTTCCCTGCTGCCCGTATTTATCTCATTTTTTATTGCCGCCGGGTTGGTCAGGCTCACCTGGGTGGGCGTAAGCCGCCGGCGGGCCGGGGAATCCTGGCAGGGAAAAGTCCGCATCCGCCGGGGGGGGAAGGCGAAGACCCTGACGGCCCTGGTGGACACGGGGAACACCCTTAGGGAGCCGGTTTCGGGCTCCCCCGTCATCATCGTGCACTACCGGGACCTCCTGTCCCTTCTGGAGGGCCTTCGCCCCCTGACGGAGGACACGGCCGGCGGCCGGCTGGCCCAGCTGACCCGGGGGCTGTCTGAGTGCCTGGACAGCGGCATCTGCATCATCCCCTACCGGTCCCTGGGGACGGAGGGAGGGTACCTGCCGGGGTTCCGCCCCGAAGAGGTAGAGGTCTCTGCAGGGGAGAGGACCCGCATCTTGCACAGGGGCCAGGTGGTCGTCTGCCTGTCCCCGGACCGGGTGTCCCGGGAGCAGCCCTCCCTGGCCCTGGTCCATCCGGAACTACTTTGCGGAGGAGGATCACATTGAACTGCTATTCCAGGGTGCGTCTTTATCTTAAATTATTTCTCATCCGGGTTCTCCGGAGATTAAACCTTCTGCCCGAAATCTTTTACGTGGGCAGCAGCGAGACCCTGCCGCCCCCCCTTTCCCAGGACGAGGAGGGCTTCCTCCTGGAAAAGCTCAAGAGGGGGGACGGGAATGTCAAGACCGTCCTCATCGAACGGAACCTGAGGCTGGTGGTCTATATCGCCCGCAAATTTGAAAACACGGGCATCAACATCGACGACCTGGTCTCCATCGGCACCATCGGTCTCATCAAGGCCGTCAACACCTTCGACCCCCACAAGAACATTAAGCTGGCCACCTACGCCTCCAAATGCATCGAAAACGAGATTCTCATGTTCCTGCGGCGCAACAACAAGGTGAAGGCGGAGGTATCCTTCGACGAGCCCCTGAACATCGACTGGGACGGCAACGAGCTCCTGCTCTCGGATGTCCTGGGCACCGACAACGACCTGATCCAGAAGGGCCTGGAGGAAGAGGTGGACAGGAAGCTCCTCTACCAGGCCATGGATAAGCTGAACGAACGGGAGAAGAAGATCATGGAGCTCCGCTTCGGCCTCCGGGACGGCCGGGAACAGACCCAGAAGGAAGTGGCGGAGCACCTGGGGATCTCCCAATCCTACATCTCCCGCCTGGAGAAACGGATCATCAAGCGGCTGAAAAAGGAGATCCGGAAGATGGAATAGGGCCGCCGCCGCCCCTGCCTGCTGCTGCATAAAAATGCATCCGGAGGAAATAATGATAGGTAGCAGCATGCGAAGGGGGAGGTAGAGCCAGCGTTGATCAACAAGGTCGAAATATGCGGCGTCAACACATCAAAATTACCCGTTTTAAAGAACAAAGAGATGAAGCGGCTTTTCCACCAGCTGCAGGAGGGGGATGAGCGGGCCAGGGAGAAACTGGTTAACGGGAACCTGCGCCTGGTCCTCAGCGTCATCCAGCGCTTCAACAACCGGGGGGAGTATGTGGACGACCTCTTTCAGGTGGGATGCATCGGCCTCATCAAGGCCATAGACAATTTTGATTTGGGCCAGAACGTGAAGTTTTCCACCTATGCCGTCCCCATGATCATCGGGGAGATCCGGCGCTACCTGCGGGACAACAACCCCATCCGGGTGAGCCGCAGCATGCGGGACATCGCCTACAAGGTCCTCCAGGTCCGGGACAACCTGGCCAACCGGCTGGGCCGGGAACCCAATATCGGGGAGATTGCCGCGGAGCTGAACATCAAGAGGGAGGAGATCGTCCTGGCCCTGGATGCCATCCAGGAACCCGTTTCCCTCTTCGAGCCCATCTACCACGACGGGGGCGACCCCATCTTCGTCATGGACCAGATCAGCGATGACCGGAACGACGATGCCCGCTGGGTGGAGGGCCTGGCCATCAAGGAGGCCCTGCAGAAGCTGACGGAGCGGGAAAAGCTCATCCTGACCCTGCGGTTTTACCGGGGGAAGACCCAGATGGAGGTGGCCGACGAGATCGGCATCTCCCAGGCCCAGGTTTCCCGGCTGGAAAAGGCGGCTCTGGGCTCCATGCGCAAGCACATCCAGTAGGAGGCCAAAAAAACTGTCAAGCCTGGCCCCGGAAAGCATATACTGTAGTAGCCGGATT
>PWVN01000274.1 GCA_003561835.1 Syntrophomonadaceae bacterium | reverse complement strand
GTGGCCCCCACCGGGTGCCCCAGGGCGATGGCGCCGCCGTGGACGTTGACCTTATCCCTGTCCCACTTCATCTCCCGCTCCACCGCCAGGTACTGAGAAGCGAAGGCCTCGTTGAGCTCGATCAAATCGATGTCCTGAAGGGTCATGCCCGCCTTCTTCAGGGCGATGGGGACAGCCGCCACGGGGCCGATGCCCATAATTCTGGGCTCCACCCCGGCCACGGCAAAGGAGCGGACCACGGCCATGGGCTTGACCCCCAGGGCTGCCGCCTTCTCCTCCGACATCAGAACCATGGCGGAGGCGGCGTCGCAGAGGGCGCAGCTGTTGCCGGCGGTGACGGTCCCGTCCTTCTTGAATACGGGGGGCAGTTTCCCCATCTTCTCCAGGGAAACGTCGGCCCGGGGGATTTCTTCCCCGTCAAACATCTCCACGGCCTTTTTCACCCGCACCTCCAGGGGCAGAACCTCTTCCTTAAACCAGCCCATCTCCACGGCCTTGACGGCCTTCCTGTGGCTGTCCAGGGCGAAGCTGTCCTGCTCCTCCCGGGAGATGCCGTACTGCTCCACCAGGTTCTCCGCAGTGTTCCCCATGAGCATCCCCGCCAGGGGGCACATGAAGCCGTCCTTGTGGAGGACATCCAGGGCGGGCTTGTCGCCCATGCGGTGGCCCCAGCGGGCGTCGTTTAAGACATAGGGTACGTTGGAAGCGGATTCCGTCCCCCCCACCACCACCACATCGCACTCGCCGGTGCCGATCTGGGAAGCCCCCAGGCCCGCGGCCCGCAGGCTGGATGCGCAGCGGATGTTGACGGTGAAGGCCGGCACCTCCACCGGCAGGCCCGCCTTGACGGTGGCCAGCCGGGCCACGTTGGGGCCGAGTCCCGCCTGCCAACCGTTCCCCAAGATCACTTCATTCACTTCTTCTCCCGGTATGCCGGCCCGCTTGACGGCCTCGGCCACCACGGCAGCCCCCATGTCCGGGGCACTGATGCCGGCCAGCTTGCCGCCAAACCTGCCGCCCGATGTCCGGACTGCACTTACAATAACTGTTTTTCTCATTCGAATTCCCGGGTTCAACCCGGGAACACCTCCTTTCTTTTCTGCTGCCCATAATTTATGCAATAAGCGTGCCATAAAAGGCCCGGGGGCAAGGGACAACTCCCCCAGGCTCACCAGGCTCGGGGGCACAAAAATGTCAGAAAATTATAGGGGCACAGGCAAAAACCCTGCCGGGTTAAGACAGGGCCTTTTTTGTTAAGGAAGTTAACCTCCCGCGTTAAAATAATTAACACGGCTCAATCCTTTAACTTCTTCCACAGGGTGGTGCGGCTGATGCCCAGCCTCCTGGCCAGTTCCCCCCGGTCCAGGGCCTCGTCCCGGGCCAGGGCGCGGATGATGTTCTCCTCCATCTCCTGCAGGGTGCCGAGGGGAACCGTCACGCTCCGGCCCCCGCCCCCCGCCGGGGCCACCGCCTCATTCACGTAGAGGTCCGAGAGGAGCTCCTCCGTCAGCTGGAAGGAATTGGCCTCCCCCGCCGCCAGCAGCACGTACTTCTCCATGAAGCTCTCCAGCTCCCGCACGTTCCCCGGCCAGGAATAGCTCATGAGCCTGGCCACGTGGGAGGCGGCCAGGGAGGGGATGGCTTCCCTCCCCTTCCTCCGGTGTTTCTCCAGGAAAAATTCCAGCAATTCCCGGATGTCCTCGGGCCGCTCCCGTAAGGGCGGGATGTTCAGATTCAGAACATTGAGGCGGAAGTAGAGGTCCTCCCTAAATTTCCCCTCCCGCACCGCCTGGAGCATCTCCCGGTTGGAGGCGGCCAGGATGCGGATATCCACGGGGATGACCTGCTGCCCCCCCACCCGCCGGATGGCCTTCTCCTGGATGACCCGGAGCAGGTGGGCCTGGAGGGGGAAGGGGAGCTCCAGGATTTCATCCAGGAAGATGGTGCCGCCGTGGGCGATCTCGAAGAGGCCCAGGCTCCCCCCCTTGCGGGCCCCGGTAAAGGCCCCCTCCTCGTAGCCGAAGAGTTCGCTCTCCAGCAGGCTCTCGGGGATGGCGGCGCAGTTGATGGCCACGAAGGGCCCCTGGCTCCTGCGGCTGCTCCGGTGGATGCTCTGGGCGAAGAGCTCCTTGCCGGTGCCGCTCTCCCCGGTGATGAGGACGGTGGCCTCCGTCTGGCTGAACTTTTCCGCCTTTTTCTTGACGGCCTCCATCCTGGGGGAGGACCCGATGATGTCGGCAAAGCTAAAATTCGCGGTAAAGCCCCGGTCGTCGTAGAGCTTTTGCCGGATGCGGGCCTCCAGGTTCTGAATCTTGCTCACCTCCTGGAAGGTGACCACGGTGCCGAAGTTCTCCGCCTCCAGGTTCAAGGGCACCCGGCTGACGATATATTTCCGGTCCTTGATCTGCACGATATCCCCCTTCAGGGGTTGCTCCTCCCCCAGGAGCCTCTGCAGGTCCCGCTCCTCCTTGAGATCCTGCAAGGAACGGCCCAGCAGGGAGTCCCGGGGCAGGCGCAGGGCCTCCTCCGCCCGGGGGTTGAAATGGCTGATGCGGCCGTCGTCGTCCACGGCGATGATGCCGCCGTAGGAGTGGTCGATGATGGTCTTCAAACGCTCCGTCAGCTGGCGGTCCTTCTTGCGGATGGCCATAACTTCCTCCGCCCGGATCAGGGCCTCCTGCATGGCCTCCCGGCTGGAGTC
>PWVN01000109.1 GCA_003561835.1 Syntrophomonadaceae bacterium | reverse complement strand
GCCGGCACCTGGTGGAAGAGCTGGGCCAAAGGGGTTACAAGGCGCTGGCTCCCATGCTGGATCCCCGGTACAAGGTGGAGAACAAAAAAAGCAACTGGTCTGAACGGCATGTGGCTTATATAGCCGGCCTGGGCACCTTCGGACTCAGCAAATCCCTGATCACGGAGAAGGGCTGCGCCGGCCGTTACGGCAGCATCATCACGGATGCCGAAATACAGGCAACCCCCCGGGCCTATCAGGGAGTATACGATTACTGCAACTACTGTTATGCCTGCATCCAGCGCTGTCCGGCGGAAGCCATCCGGGAGGAGGGGAAGGATATTCCGGTCTGCTCCCAGTACCTGGACCGGGAGATTCGGCCCCGGTTTGTGCCCCGGTACGGCTGCGGCAAGTGCCAGACGGCCGTGCCCTGCGAGGACCGTATACCCGTCTAGACCCGGGAGCTGGTTGAGCTGCTTACTCCTGGAAAATAGCATAGAGGAGGTTTAAAAAAGCGATGTTCGGCGGCAGGCTTGGTTTGATTGAACTGGTCATTGTCGGTATCATCTTCCTGCTGTTTTTTGTCATTTTGAAGGCAGTCAGGAAATGAAGCCGGAGTCTTGCAGGTCCTTGTCTTCATCTCTCTCTGGCAGGTGAGCAGACATGAATATTTCTCTGAGAACCTTGACCCCCAAAGATCCGGAGGCTGTCCTTCACCAGGCCGCCCTGCTTCTGGTGGAAGGGTTTCGGGATATGGCCCCCGAGTTCTGTCCTGACCTGCCGTCGGCCCGGGAGGAACTGGCAGAGGGCCTTAAGGCGGAGCGGATTTGCCGGGGGGCCTTTGACGGCGGCGGCCTGCTCCTGGGATGGGTGGGCGGTATTCCCCAGTACGAGGGCCGCACCTTTGAATTGCACCCCATCGTGGTCCGCAGGGAGTTCTGGGGCCAGGGGGTGGGAAGCCTCCTGGTGAAAGACCTGGAGGAACAGGCGGCCCAAAGGGGCGGCTGTGTGGTCTTTCTGGGAACCGACGACGAGATGGATAAGACCTCCCTTTCGAGGGTTGATCTGTTTCACAATACCTGGGAGCATATCAAAAGAATCAAAAACTACCGGCGCCACCCCTACGAGTTCTATCAAAAACAGGGGTATGCCATTGTGGGGGTCCTGCCCGATGCCAACGGCCCCGGCAAGCCGGATATTTTCATGGCCAAGAGAATCCGGCCGGAACCTGTAAAAGGGGACGAAAAACCGTGAAGGCCGGGAGAAGAAAGGAGGCGCCCATGCAAGAGATGATCACATCCCGGATAAAGGGCTATGTCCAGCAGTACCCGGGGATAAAACCCACCGGCGCCCGGTGGCAGGAGCCCCTGGTGGCCTTTGCTTCCGCCCAAGACGCAGGGTTTTCCATGCTTAAGGCTGCAGTCAGCCCCAGCCATGCCCTGCCGGAGGATTTGCTGAAGGATGCCCGAAGCGTCATCGCCTATTTTCTTCCCTTCGTTGCTGAGGTCAACAAGAGCAATATCCCGGGCCGGGAAGCCTCCAGGCTCTGGGCCAAGACCTACATCGCCACCAACCGGCTCATCGCGGACCTAAACGGGCACCTCGAGGACTTTCTGGCGGTAGAGGGCTACAACTGTGCCCTGATCCCCGCCACCCACAATTTTGACGAGGAAAAACTCATCAGCGACTGGTCCCACCGGCATGTGGCCCACATTGCCGGTCTCGGAGGTTTTGGTATCAACAACATGCTGATAACCGCTAAAGGCTGCTGCGGCCGCATCGGCAGCCTGGTCACAAACCTGAAACTTCCCCCCTCCCCCAAGGCCTCCAGGGAGTACTGCCTGGCC
Organism: Syntrophomonadaceae bacterium; assembly: GCA_003561835.1. Lineage (GTDB taxonomy): Bacteria > Bacillota > Dethiobacteria > PWVN01 > PWVN01 > PWVN01. The sequence continues at coordinate 876 of PWVN01000109.1, read as the reverse complement.
AAACACGACGGTTCCTGCTTCAAGTGTGTGGGCCGGTGCGTGCAGGGTGCCCTTTTTGAGGACTCCTTCGACCGCTGGAAGTGCTATGAGATGTGCCTCCACAACGACAGCCTTTTCCCCGATTTGGGGGTGGCCGATGTTTGCGGGAAATGCCTGGTGGGGCTGCCCTGTTCCACCACGGATCCCGTCGAGAAAGCGGTGTGAATATGCTTACGGGAGTTCACCTTTTGTTAACCTACACCTGCAACTTTGCCTGTGACCACTGTTTTCTATACTGCGGGCCCGAGGCGGAGGGAACTTTTACCCTCCGTGACCTCACCCGGGTTCTGGATCAGGCGGTGGAACTGCAGGGCATCAAGGACATATACTTTGAAGGCGGGGAGCCCTTCCTCTATTATCCCCTGCTGCTGGCCGGCATTGAAGCTGCCCGCAGCCGGGGGTTTCGGACGGGAGTGGTGACCAATGCCTACTTTGCCACCACCGTGGAGGATGCCAGGCTATGGCTTTCCCCCCTGCGGGACCTGGGGATTACCGACCTTTCCATCAGCGACGATGCTTTCCATTTCGGCCAAAAGGAAGAAACACCGGCCCAGCGGGCCCTGCAGGCGGCAGCGGATCTGGGTCTTCCCGCGGACTCCATTTGCATCCAGGAACCCACGGTGGAGAAGGGCGGGGAAAAGGGGGAGCCGGTTATTGGCGGAGGGGCCATGTTCCGGGGCAGAGCGGCGGATAAACTGGTGGAGGGACTGCCCCGCAAACCCTGGCAGTCCTTTACCGAATGCCCTTATGAGGACCTGGAAAAACCCAAAAGAGTCCATGTGGACCCCTTTGGGCATGTTCACCTGTGCCAGGGGCTGTGCCTGGGGAATGTTTTCG
>PWVN01000046.1 GCA_003561835.1 Syntrophomonadaceae bacterium | reverse complement strand
TTCTATGTGTTTTTGAACTTTTCCGTGTGTCTCCTGCTGTGTGAGGTGCCACAGGGGGGACAGGGTGGGGATCCAGGCAGTTCCCTCGCCGGCCAAAAGCCTTAGGGTTTCCTCCGTCATAAAATAACCGTGTTCAATGCTGTCCACACCTCCGGCTACCGCTTCCCGCACCGCCCCATCCGTATTGGCATGGGCCATGACCTTCAAACCCCGGGCGTGGGCTGCCCGGGTCCATTTCCGCAGTCCTTCGGCATCCATATAGGGCCCGGAAACCCTACCCCCGCGGTGGAAGTCCAGCAAGCCTGTGAGAATCAGCTTGATTGCTTTCGCCCCCGCATCGGCCAGTTGGTCGATAAGGGCCGTCCCCTCCTCCAGGCTGCGGACAGCCGGACCCAGAAAATCCCCGTAGTCTCCGGAAAGGCGAAGCGCCCTGCCGGCTGGCAGGAAAAGGGGCAGGGGTTCTTCCAGGTAAGCCGCCTCCCTCAGGGCGATGCCGTTCCGGTCCCCGGCATCCCGCACCGCTTTTAACCCCATTTGCTCCAGAGAATCCAGGGCGGATCTTACTTTGCGGGCCTCCCCGCCGGCCTGCAGGCCTAAATGCACGTGACAATCCACAAAGCCGGGCAGCACTACTCCCGGCATATGATGGGGTGATTCACATGATTTCGCAGGGCCTTCCCAGGCAAGGACAGCATTGCTTCCTCTTTCAATTACCAACCTTTGCCCCGCCACAGGGCCACAGGGGCCCTCCAGCCAGAGAAGGTCCGGGACAACTGTCCGGGAACCCGGTTCCTTTCTTGTATGCATCCCTCAAATCCTTCCTATAAAAAGCCTTTCACCAAAACCACCGGAGTTCCGGCGTCTGCGGAACCACTGATCAAGTCGGCAAGGCTGGCAATGATGTCCTCCATCTTTCTGGGCGTGGTGCCCTCCGTATCCAAGCCCCCCTGGCACAGGGTTTTTCCCTTCAGACCGTCGATGATCCCGGCTACCTCCGCCGGGCACTTGCCGGCAGCGATGGCACTGTCGGCAATGTACTTGTATTTGACCCCTTCCCGGAACCTGCCGCAGACCCCGGGGGTGGCGCCGAAGACGGGCATGGGGTCCGCCAGTTCATAGATCCCGGTGGTGGGATCCTTGTAGGCGCCATCCCCGTAAATGATGACTTCAATCTCCCGTCCCGTTCTTTTCTTCACCTGCTCCCTGACGGAAAGGGCAAATTGGCTTGCCTCCCGGGGAGCCAGTTTCAGACGCCCCCCGGCGGACATGTTGCTCCCCAAAAGCCCCCACTCGCTTCTCTTTTCCCCGCTGCTGCAGAGGTCTTCCAGGGTGATGCAGCCGGGGAAATGCTTCTGTATGGCTTTTTGGGTTTTCTTCCGGGTGTGGATATCCGCGGCGATGACGCCGTCCGGCTTGTAAGAGACGATCTTTTGGGGGTCGTTGCAGAGGAAGAGGGTGGCCCTGGCCCCCGTTTCTTCTATGATATCCTGATAGAGCTGCAGGTAGTCCACCCGGGTGATGGGATGCAGGAATGCTTTAAGGGGAAGCTCTTCCCGCGCAATCAAACTGTCGGGGGTAAAGCCCAGGGAAGCCATTGTCTCCGGGGGCAGCAGCTCATTGCCCACTTCGTCGGTGGGGAAGGAAAGCTGCACCACCACTTCGCCTTTGGGGACAGCAGCAGCAATTCCCTTGAGGATGAGGGCGAAGCGGTTGCGGCTCAAGATGGGGAATACCACCCCGACCCTGCCGTCCTCCCCGACTCCCAGTAGCTTCCTCACCTCGCAGGCCACGCCCTCGGTGGTTACATAATTGTCCTGGGCCCGGGCCACCACCGATTCCGTGATGCAGGCCACATCCCCTGTCTGCAAAAGCCCGTCCTCCCGGCATTTCTCCAGGGCCTGGGTTACCATACCCGCCAGGTCGCAACCGGGGAAAACCACCCCCAGTTTAAGTCCCAAAGCGGCAGTCCCAATGTAATCAGGCAATACACCCAATTCAATCCCTCCCCTATTAAGCTAAACCTATTACTTTTTCGATGATGCAGTCCATATCCCTGCCTTTGAATGATTTATTTTCTTCTGTACTGATAGCGAGGACAATACTTAACATAATATTTCAAAATTTTGGTCGTGGAAATCAGGATTATTTTCTGTTGCCCCCTCATATACTATTCCATCAAAGTTTAAGGGGGTAGGGAGAAGTTGGATTTTCAGGGTTTGGGGAATTTTAGGAGGAGGAATCTTTCTCTGCATGCGGTCATCACCTGCCTGTTTCTTTTGGCTGTATGCTGGCCGGGATGGGTTCTGGCGGGAGATTACCAGGAACAGCTGAACTGGGAAGGCCACGGCGGTGAGCATGCCAATGTGGGAGAGGATTGCGCTGCCGGATTCTGGCACTGGATCCTGACCCCGGGTGGGAACCAGGTGATCACCGGAGCCCGCCTGACGGTCACCTACAGCAGCGGGGAGACCAGTGAAACGGAGGGGTATTCTCACAATCCACAGGGCCGGGGGGCCTGGCATTTCGATGTGACCCACGGTGACAACGAAGTCGTAAGCGCCTTTGTGGAATTCAACTATGAAGGCGAGGGCCAGGGGAAAACCGTCTTGACCATCAGCAACAGCCACTGCACGGACGAAAACGGCGATGACGAGAACGGCGATGACGAGAATGGCGACGATGAAAACGGTGACGACGAGGACGATGAAGAGGAAGAGGAAGAGGAAGAGGAACTGCCCGAGACTGGCGGGTTGCCTGTGCTGGGAATCGGCCTGGGCATGATGGCGCTGGGCCTCCTCATACACAAGAAACGTTTTTAGGAAGGCGTGCAGGCGATTTTACAGGTCCTAAATAAAGCGGGGGAGCAAGGAAGGATGCCCCCCCCGCTTTATTTCTTAATACTTTTTGAAGACCTTGGAGCTGGTATTGCAGATGGGGCATCGCTCCGGCGCCGGGTCCAGCCCGACCCAGCCGCACACAGGGCATAGGAAGACATCCTTGCCTTCTTCATCCTCACCGGCCTTGACCAGTTCCAGCAGCCTTTTGAAGGTTTCCCCGTGGACTTTCTCCGCCTCGTTGGCGAACTCGAAGGATTTTTGGGCTTTGACTTGGTTTTCCTTTGCGGCCGTCTCGATGAATTCGGGATACATATGTTCAAATTCGTGGGTTTCCCCTTCGATGGCCGCCTCCAGATTCTCCCTGGTGCTTCCGACTTTCCCTGCCACCTCCAGGTGCTTCAGGGCGTGAATGGTTTCTGCCTCGGCAATGGCGGCAAAGAGGCGGCTGACATTTTTCAACCCTTCTTTCTCCGCCTTTTTGGAGAAGGCCAGGTATTTGCGGTTTGCCTGGGATTCCCCGGCGAAAGCTGCCATCAAGTTCTCCTGTGTTTTCATTCCGGTCACCTCATTTTTTTTGATATCCCTGCCCGATTTCGGACAGTTAGCTTATGCTTCATTTACTATAAAGGAGTCTGGAGAAAATGTCAACCTCTGCCACTCTCCTAAACTTACTCCAAACCAGCCCTTGCCGCTGCTGGTTTTCCGCTCTTCTATTTGATATAATAAGCAGCAACACTTCAAAGTGCCTGTCTTCAGGCCATATTGGAAGGAGGATGCCCTGTGGACCTCTGGTTTTCGGAAAAACATACCCCCCACCTGGCCCTGACCTATCAGGTGAGAGAAACCCTTTACAAAACCCGTACCGATTACCAGGACCTGGCGGTGCTGGATACCTATCAATTCGGCAGGACCCTGGTTTTGGACGATATCGTACAGACGACGGTAAAGGATGAATTCATCTATCACGAGATGCTGGTGCACCCGGCCATGACCACCCATCCATCCCCGCAAAAAGCTCTGGTCATCGGCGGTGGGGATGGCGGCTCCGTCCGGGAAATTCTCAAGCACCCGGCCCTGCAGAAGGTGGTGCTGGCGGAGTTGGACCCCCAGGTCATCGAAGCCTCCCGCCGGTTCCTGCCGGAACTGAGCAGCGGCCTGGACCATCCCAAACTGGACATCACTATCGGTGACGGAAAAGAATTCCTCAAGAAAACCCGGGGAGAATTCGATGTGATCTTTGTGGATTCCCCGGATCCCATCGGTGCAGCCGAAGGGCTTTTCTCCCCTGATTTTTATGCCCTGGTCCACAGGGCCTTAAAGCCCGACGGCATCTTTGCCGCTCAGACGGAATCCCCCTTTATCCACGGCCCTTTCCTTCGCGGTGTCCTGCAGGCGGTCAAAGGACTTTTCCCCCAAACCCACCTGTACCTGGCCCATATCCCCACCTACCAGCACGGTATGTGGAGCTTTACCCTGGGCAGCAAGGTCCACGACCCCCGGGAAGAGGGAGTTACCCAGCCCCCTCCCGGGCTGCGTTATTACAACGGGGAAGTTCGCCGGGGGGCCTTCTGCCTCCCCGCCTTCGTCCGGGAACTGGTTGAAGGGGAATAAGGTTGTAATCTCCAAACCGCTCCAAACTCCCGTCTCGATAGCTCCCCGGGTCCTATAGAAACAATCTATTTCACAAAGCCAGCTCCTCTATACTATAATGGATTTGTGATTTTTTTATTTTATTCCATTTTACATTTGAGGGAGAGGTGTTTTGTTTGCAGGAAAAAGGTTACATTATCGCTGCCGGTGCCGTCCTGGGCATCTTATCCATCGCCCTGGTCCTATCGGGAAACCCGGCCAACATGGGCTACTGCATTGCCTGCTTTCTCCGGGATATCGCCGGGGGCCTGGGGCTTCACCGGGCGGCAGTGGTCCAGTACTTACGGCCTGAGATCATGGGGTTGGTCCTGGGGGCCTTCGTTACGGCCCTGGCCTTTCGGGAGTTTAAATCCACCGGGGGTTCCAGCGCCGTGATACGGTTCTTTCTGGGGACTTTCATGATGATGGGCGCCCTGGTTTTCCTGGGCTGCCCTCTGCGGATGATCCTGCGGCTTTCGGGGGGGGACCTGAATGCCCTGGTGGCCCTTCCCGGCTATGTTCTGGGCATCTGGGTGGGGGTGCGTTTTTTGAACATGGGATATACCCTGGGCCCCGCTGTGGACCAGCCCAAAGCCAACAGCTACTTCGGCCCCCTGCTGGCTGCCGGCCTCCTGATTCTCCTCCTGGCGGCGCCTGCTTTCATCTTTTTCAGCGCCGAGGGCCCCGGAGCAGCCCGGGCGCCCGTCGCCCTGGCCCTGGGTTCCGGACTCCTGGTGGGATTCTTTGCCCAGCGGACCCGTTTTTGCACCATGGGATCCTTCCGGGATGTCCTGCTCTTTAGGGACTTCCACCTGTTCTCGGGAATCGCGGCCCTCTTCGTCGTAGCCCTGGCGGGGAACCTCCTCTTCGGCAGCTTCACCCTGGGCTTAACGAGCCAGCCCGTGGCTCATACCGAATCTATCTGGAACTTTCTGGGCATGGGAATCGTCGGGTTGGCCGCCGTTCTGGCGGGGGGATGCCCCATGCGGCAGTTAATCCTGACGGGGGAAGGGAACACCGATGCTGCCGTCACCGTCTTCGGGCTGGTTTTCGGCGCCGCCGTCATGCACAACTTCGGCTGGGCAGCCAGCCCCGCCGGGGTTTCCCTGGGCGGCAAGTACATGGTGGTGGTCGTCTGGCTTTTGCTGTTGGGCCTGGGTATGGCCGGTTCCCTCTACGGGAAAAAGACTACCAGCTTCATCGGGAAGGTAAAGAGCATCAATGCCGGCTGAGGGCCCTGGCGCGTGCGCACCGTGGAATCCACTTTTAAAAACTATAGAATTGATATAGAATAGGAGGGAAGGGAATGGATATAAAAGTTGTGGACTGCCGCGGGTACTCCTGTCCCGAACCCGTAATCATGGCCAGGAATGCTATGATGGCAGCGGGCAAGGGAGAGATCCAGGTTCAGGTCAGCACCGCCGTGGCCCGGGACAATGTCACCCGGGCGGCCAGGGGGCTGGGTTGGGCCGTCAGCACAGAGGAAACCGGAGAGGATTTTGTGCTGAACTTAACACGTTGAACTGAGGTGTCCCCATGGATTTTCATCAGCTGCGGGTGTTTCTGGAAACGGCCAAGGAAAAGAGCTTTTCCCGGGCCGCGGAGAATATTTTCCTGTCCCAGCCTACCGTCAGCGCCCACATCAAAAACCTGGAGAAGGAAGTGGGCACCCCCCTCTTCGACCGCAGCAGCCGGGAATTGGAGCTGACGGAAGCGGGGGATATTCTCTACCGCTATGCCGGGGAACTCCTGAACCTCAAAGAAGAAGCTCTTTCCTCCATCCAGCAGGAGACGCAGGTCATAAAAGGCCACCTGGAAATCGCTGCCAGCAGCGTTCCCGGGGCTTACCTTTTACCCGGCCTCTTCCTGGCCTTTCGCCAGTCCTACCCGGAGGTTTCCTTTTCTGTCCTGATGCGGGATACCAGGCAGGTCATCAAGTGCATTAAAGATTATACCTACAACCTGGGATTTATCGGGGAGACCCCCAAAGACGAGGACATCGAAGCCCTCTACCTGATGCAGGACCAGCTGATCCTCATCACCCCCCCGGAGGCAAATCTTTGCCCCGGGGATAGGGAGGGAAGGGGGGAGGAAGGGGCCGGCTTGCCGGAGGTGGAACTCTCCCGGTGCCGGGAACTCCCCTTTATCCTGCGGGAGCCCGGTTCCGCCACCCGGTTGGCCTTTGAACGGGCTTTCAAGAAGAGCTTCGGCCGGGAGGAGGCCCTGCATGTGGTCGCCTTCATGGAAAGCCAGGAGGCCGTCATCCAAGGGGTAAAAAAGGGGTTGGGGTCCACCGTCATCTCCCGGTATGCCGCCGACTCGGCGCTTAAGGCCGGCGCCGTCCGGGGTTACCGACTCAAGGATGTGCCCATGGAGCGCAGCTTCTACCTGATTTTGCGCCGGAAAAGGGCCCTGCCGCCCCTGGCCCAGGTGTTTCTGGATTTCACCCGGGATTATTTTCAGGAAGCGGGAGAGACAGCCGAATGAAAAAGCGCAGCTACTTCACCTTTCCCAGCATCCACTTTGCCATCCGGGCGGAAAAAATTTTGGAAGCCAGGGGATGCGATTTTAAAATGGTGCCGGTCCCCCGCAGCATCAGCTCCAGCTGCGGCACGGCCCTGCGTTGCGCCCCGGAGGATGCCGACAGGGTCTTGAACTACCTGAAGGTAGCCGATGTGCCTATCGAGTCCTATCATGAATTGGAAGAAAAAAACTCCCAAGGCCTGTTCTCCTTCCTGGCCAGGGAACGAAAGCAGCGTTAGACAAGGAGGAAATTTCGTGGGCGAGACCCAGGTCTATTACTTTGACAATGCGGCCACCTCATGGCCCAAGCCCGAAGCCGTCTACCGGGCTGTGGACCGGGCCCTGCGCACAGGGGGAAGCCCCGGCCGGTCGGGGCACCAGCGGACCCTGGCGGCGGAGCGGCAGCTCTACGAAGCAAGGGAGAAGGTGGCCTCTTTTTTTGGTGTCTCAAAGCCCTCATCCCTCATCTTCACCTTGAACGCCACGGACGCCTTGAACATGGCCATCAAAGGCCTTTTAAAGAAGGGAGACCACGTTCTCACCACTCCCTGTGAGTACAATTCCGTGGCCCGGCCATTGAACGCCATGGCCCGGGACGGCCTCATCACCGTGACCGAAATCCCCTGTACCGGCCAAGGCACCCTGGACGTAACGGGGTTATCCTCCCTCTTCCTCCCCCACACGGCCCTGGTCATCGCCACCCATGCTTCCAACGTGACGGGGCAGCTAATGCCGGTGGAGGAACTGGGGGCAGCGGCCCGGGCCCGGCAGGTGCCCTTCCTGCTGGATGCTGCCCAAACCGCCGGGGTTTACCCCTTGAGCCTCAAGACCCTGCAAGCGGATATGGTGGTTTTTTCCGGCCACAAGGGGCCCCTGGGGCCCCAGGGGGTGGGAGGGCTGATTCTGGAGGAAGGGCTCGCCCTGAGACCGTGGCGGGAAGGGGGCACGGGGAGCCGTTCCCACGAGGTCCTGCAGCCTCAGGTCATGCCGGATTACCTGGAAGCGGGCACCATGAACATGCCCGGTATCGCCGGCCTCCAGGCGGGGATTGACTACATCGAGTCGGTGGGGTTGGATAGCATTCGCTTCCACGAAGTCCGGTTGGCCTCCAAACTGCGGGAAGGCCTTAAAAAAATCCCCGGTACCCGGGTGTACGGGCCCGCAGACCCGGAAGAGGGGGTGGCCGTGGTTTCCTTTACCCTGGATGGGTTGGACTGCGGTGATGTGGGCTTTATTCTGGAAGAGGTCCACGGGATTTTGTGCCGCACGGGCCTCCACTGTGCCCCCGGAGCCCACCGGTGCCTGGGAACCTTCCCCCAGGGAACGGTCCGCTTGAGCCCCGGGTTCTCCACCACGGAGGAGGACGTGGACTATTTGCTGGAGGCGGTGGCGGAAATCGCCTTCGAAGCGGGGTTGGGGTAAGTGCAGCCGGCTTTAGGGTGGTTTACGGTAGCAAATCTCTACCTTTGCCCCGGTTGCATTTACTTTGTCAATTGGGGCAGCACATGGGAATTTTTGTTGAATTACGCCGAATGTGTTGACACCCTCGATAGAAGCTGTTATAATTACTTTTAATATCTATACTGCAGTCTAAAGGCTATGAAGGGGAATAGTAGGAAAGAACACCTGTTAGAGAGCGGTGCTCAGCGGCTGAAAAGCACCGTCAGGGATAATTTCTGAAACCCGCCCTGGAGCCCCTGATGAGGAATCAGTAGCGGAGCCCAACCGTTATCAGATGGGAGGGTATAACCCGGCCTGCGGGCAGGGCGTACCTGAAAGAGGGAATGCGTCATGCATTAACTAAGGTGGTACCGCGAAAGAAACCTTTCGTCCTTACGGGATGAAAGGTTTTTGGTTTTCAGGCCGCAGCAATCAAAGGAGGGTCCATGATGAAGGGACTGGGAAAGATCGGCTTTATCGGGGCGGGGAACATGGCGGAGGCCATGCTCCAGGGCATGCTGACCGGGGGGATCTGCCAACCCGGGGATATTCACGTGACCAACAAGGAGGACAGCCAGCGCTTACAGAATCTGAAAGAGCGTTTCGGGGTCCATACAACCGCCCATACCCGGGAGGTTATTCAGGGTGCCGCCATCATCCTTCTTCTGGTGAAGCCCCAGGACATGGAGGAGGTCATGGAGGAAGTCACCCCCCTTATCGACAGCAGGCAGCTGGTCATTTCCGTAGCCGCAGGGATCTCCCTTCCCTGGCTGGAGAAGCGGTTGGGTCCCGGCCTTCCCGTCGTTCGGGTTATGCCCAATCTGCCCTGTCAGGTGAAGGAAGGGGCCACTGCTGCCAGCATGGGCACCTGGACCCGGCCCCGGCACAAGATCCTGGTGGATAAAGTTTTCAGGCCCATCGGCTTGGTGGTCCATGTGCAGGAGGACCTGATCGATACCATCACGGGTTTAAGTGGCAGCGGCCCCGCCTATGTCTATATGATGATCTCCGCCCTGGCCGAGGCGGGGGTCCAGTCGGGCCTTACGGGAGAAGTGGCCTTCCCCCTGGCGGTGCAGACGGTCCTTGGGGGTGCCAAACTGGTCAAGGAGAGCGGCCTGGACAGCCAACAGCTACTCCAACTCACTTCTTCAAAGGGAGGAACCACCCTGGCAGGCCTGCAGGAACTGGAGAAAGGCGGGTTTTCCGCCATGGTGAGCCTGGCTGTCAGGAAGGCAGCCAAGAAGTCCCGGGAGATGAACCTGGCTCTGTAAAGAGAGGGTTTCCGGGCCCGTGCCGTCTTTGTTCCTTTCCGGAACATTGATTTCACGGGCCTTTTATGTTACAATTCTCTGTGTCAGCGATCCCAAAGTGGAGTCAAAAGGTGCATCTCCCGAGGATATGGAGTGGAAAAAGTGGATCATGAATACTACATGGGCGATGCCCTGGCAGAGGCCAGGGAAGCCTTTAAGGCCGGGGAAATCCCCATCGGGGCCGTGGTGGTCCGGGAGGGGGAGGTCATCGCCCGGGGGCACAACGCCCGGGAGGCCTTAAAGGATGCCACTGCCCATGCGGAAATCATCGTCCTGCGGCGGGCCGGAGAGGTCCTGGGAGGATGGCGCCTCCCGGGTTGTACCCTGTATGTGACGGTGGAACCCTGCCCCATGTGTGCCGGCGCCATGATACAGGCGAGGCTTCCCCGGCTGGTATTTGGCGCCAGGGATGCCAAGGGAGGAGCCGCGGGTTCCCTCTACAACCTGGTGGAGGATGAGCGGTTCAATCATCGCCTGGAAGTCATCGAAGGTATCCGGGCCGGGGAAGCGGCGGAATTGATGCAGGAGTTCTTCCGGGAACGGCGAAAATAAGGGGATTTGTTGGATCAGAATCAGGAGAAAAGTCAAATTTTGCGGAGAGATGGCTGAGTCCGGTTGAAGGCGCCCGACTCGAAATCGGGTAGGCGTTAATAGCGTCTCGTGGGTTCAAATCCCACTCTCTCCGCCATATATAATAAGAAAAAACAGCAACTTGAGGGTTGCTATTTTTTGGCCAAAATTAGGGTATATTTTTGGCTTT
>PWVN01000201.1 GCA_003561835.1 Syntrophomonadaceae bacterium | reverse complement strand
GCTCCCGGTGAATGGGCCTTTAAGCTTTAGACCGAAACCACAGTAGGCTCTAACGGAGGGTTCCGCCGTTAAAAGGAACGGGGTATCGGAAAAGGGTTCTTTTCCCGTACCCGTCAGAGTGGTCGGAGTATTTTTCCGATTATTAAGGTGGCACCGCGAAGTTACCCCTTCGTCCTTGTTTATGGACGAAGGGGTTTCTATATGTAAAGGGCCATTATACTTCCAGTCATCCGGGCGCCAGTCATCAGCCATTACCAAATTCAAAGGGAGCGGATATATATGAAACCCATATCAAAAGAGATGTTTGTAAAACTGGCAGCAGAGTATAATGTAATCCCCCTGGCCAGGGAGATCGTGGCGGATACGGAAACCCCTGTCTCCCTGTATTTGAAACTGCAGGACAAAGCCCCCCAATTTTTGCTGGAAAGCGCGCAGGGCGGGGAAAAAAATGCCCGCTATTCCTTTATCGGCCTGGACCCCTTTTGTACTTTTATCAGCCGGGACACCCGCTGTGAAATCAGGCGGGGGGACCAGGCAAGCCAAGTTTCCGGGGATCCCTTTTTGGAGGTAAGAAAGCTGTTAACCTCCTACAAAGCCCCAAAGTTTGCAGACTACCCGCCCTTTTTTGGCGGGGCCGTGGGTTTTATGGGTTACGAGCTGGTACAGTTCATCGAGGACATAGGCCCCTTCAAGGCGGATCTCCTGGATATTCCCGATTGCTACTTAACATTCACCCGCATCAACCTGATTTATGACCACCGCCAAAAAACCCTGATCGTAATCAATAATGTGATCACCAATCAAGGAAAGGACGTAAATCTGGCGTATGATCGGGGTATGGAAGAGCTGGAGGAGGTGATCGGGCAGGTAAAGGAAAGCATCTCCTTTCCTGTCGTGACCTGGGAAAAGGACTCCATGGCGGCATTGGGAGAGGGCAGCACACCGCCGGCTTCCTCCATGAACCAGTCGCTGTTTTGCAAGGAAGTTTTAAAATGCAAAGACCATATATTCGAAGGGGATATTTTCCAGGGCGTCCTCTCCCGCAGGTTGACCTGCAGTTACACGGGGGATCCTTTTACGGCCTACCGGGTTTTACGGAGCATAAATCCTTCTCCCTACATGTTCTATCTGAACTTCCCGGAAGTGCAGCTGGCGGGGGCGTCCCCGGAAATGCTGGTCCGCCTGGAAGAGGGAGTGGTAACCACCAGGCCCATTGCAGGGACACGTCCCAGGGGAAAGACAGCCGAGGAGGAAGCCCTCCTGGAAGAGGACCTGATCACCGACGCCAAAGAACGGGCAGAGCATTTGATGCTGGTGGACCTGGGCAGAAACGACCTGGGCAGGGTCTGCCGCTTTGGCAGTATCAAAGTGAAGGAGATTTTCAAGGTGGATAAATTTTCTCATGTCATGCATATGGTTTCGGAAGTGGAAGGCCTGGTTAACCCGGGACTGGATAGTATCGATGTTTTTAAAGCCTGCTTTCCCGCGGGAACGGTCACGGGAGCGCCGAAAGTGAGGGCCATGGAAATCATCAACACAGGGGAGCCGGTACGCCGGGGGCCCTATGCAGGAGCCGTGGGGTATTTCTCATTTTCCGGTGACATGGATACCTGTATTACCATCCGCACCATCGTCTTTAAAGACGGGAAGGCCCATATCCAGGCAGGGGCGGGGATCGTGGCGGATTCCCAGCCCTTCCGGGAATACATCGAAACAAAAGAAAAGGCCAGGGCCCTCCTCAAAGTATTGGCTATCCTGGAAAAGGAGGATCAGAGAAGTGCTGCTGGTAATTGACAACTATGATTCCTTTACGTACAACCTGGTCCAGTATCTGGGGGAGTTGGGGCACATCCCCTGCGTGGCCAGAAACGACAGGATTTCGCTGGAAGAACTGCGAAAAGAACCGCCCTCGTCGATCGTGATCTCACCCGGCCCCGGGGTCCCCCGGGAAGCGGGGCTGACCCTTGACATTATCAAAGAATTTGCCGGCAAGACTCCGATCCTGGGGATCTGCCTGGGGCACCAGGCCATTGGGGAAGCCTTTGGCGGCAGGGTCGTCAAGGCTCCCGTTCCCATGCACGGGAAACTCTCAGCGATTTATCACGGCGGAGAGGGCATTTTCCAGGATGTCAAGTCCCCCTTCCCGGCTGTTCGCTACCATTCTCTCATCCTCTGCGAGGAGAGTTTGCCTGTGGAGTTCAAGATCACGGCCCGTTCGGAAGACGGGGTTATCATGGCGATTTCCCACATAAATCAGCCGCTGGTGGGCCTGCAGTTCCATCCGGAGTCCATCATGACGGAAGAGGGCAAAAAGATCATCCAGAATTTCTTTGATGAGGTGGGAAAACATGCTTAAAGCCTATATACGCAAAGTAGTCGAGGGTTTTGACTTGACAGAGGAGGAAGCGGAGGAGGCCATGGCTGTCATCATGGCGGGGGATGCCACGGACGCCCAATTGGCCTGTCTTGTTACCGCCCTCAGGATGAAAGGGGAAAAAGCAGCAGAAATAGCGGGCTTTGCCAGGGCAATGGCAAAGAGGGTAGAGAAGGTCAACTGCCGGGTTAAAAACCTGGTGGATACCTGCGGTACCGGGGGGGATGGGGCAGGGACTTTCAACATTTCTACCACGGCAGCCTTCATTGCCGCCGGTTCTGGACTTACGGTGGCCAAGCACGGCAACCGGTCAGTATCCAGCCAATGCGGCAGTGCCGATGTGTTGGAAGCCTT
>PWVN01000221.1 GCA_003561835.1 Syntrophomonadaceae bacterium | reverse complement strand
CCGCCGGCAGGAGGGGGGCTTTGCCGTGAAGGTGGCGGCTAAGAGCGAGGACCTGGCGGCGGGCCAGTTCATCGACCGTATCGGCGTCCGGCTGGGGCTGCCCTTTCCGGCAGGGAAACACCTGGAGGAGTTGGCCCGCAGGGCCCCCGCTTCCCTGACCCTGCCCGTGGCCGTCCGGGACATTGGGATCAGCTTCTCGGGTCCGGAAACCCGGGCGGCCCGCCTCCTGGAGGAGGGGGTTGCCCCGGAGGTTTTGGCCCGCTCCGTGGAGGAGTGCATTGCCCGCTCCCTCTGCCTCGCCGCCCGGCGGGCCCTGGGGAAGCCGGGGGAGAGGATCCTCTTCGTGGGCGGGGTCATGGCCAACGAAAGGATCAAGGGTTGGCTCCGCCGGGAGCTGGAAGATATGGAACTGGGCTTTGCCTCCCCCGCCATGAGCGGGGACAACGCTGTGGGCCTGGCGGAACTGGCCCGAAATGCCTGGCAGGAGAGGAACCGGAGGAAGGAGGGTCCCTGAGGGCCATGAAGGTTTTTACCGTTTGGGAACTGACCCGCTACATCAAAAATCTGCTCTTACGGGACGAAGGGCTTAAGTCCCTGTGGGTGCGGGGAGAGATCTCCGATTTCCGAAAGCCCTCCTCCGGGCATCTCTACTTCAATTTGAAGGATCGGGACGCGTCCCTGCGCTGCGTCATGTTCCGGGGGAAGAACCGGTTCCTGGAGTTTTCCCCCCGGGAGGGCCAGGAGGTCATGCTGCGGGGGTCTTTGTCCCTCTACGAGAAGGCCGGGGTCTACCAGGTCTATGTGGAGGAAATGCTCCCGGGAGGGGCCGGCGATCTCAGCCAGGCCTATGAGTTGCTCAAGGAAAAGCTGGCCCGGGAAGGCCTCTTTGACCCCCACCACAAGAAGAGGGTCCCTTTCCTACCCCGGCGGGTGGCCCTGGTCACCTCCCCCACGGGGGCGGCCCTCAGGGATATCTTAACCACCGTCCGGCGGCGCTCCCCCGGGACCCGGCTCACCATCATCCCCGCGGCCGTTCAGGGGGCCGGCGCCGCGGCGGAGATCGCCGCCGCCCTTAAGCGGGCCAACCGCCTGGAGGGCTGCGACGTCATCATCCTGGCCCGGGGCGGGGGGAGCCTGGAGGAGCTGTGGAGCTTCAACGAGGAAATCGTGGCCCGGGGCATTTTTGCCTCACAAATTCCCGTCATCAGCGCCATCGGCCATGAGACGGATTACACCCTGGCAGATTTTGCGGCCGACCTCAGAGCAGCCACACCCACGGCCGCCGCCGAGCTGGCCGTGCCCTGCCGGGAGGACCTCCTGGAGCGCATCCACCACCTTAAGGAGCGCCTCAAGGCCCTCCTGCGGCGGGATGTGGCGAAGGAAAAGCGCTACCTGGAAAAGCTGGCCGCCTCCCGGGTGCTGACGGTCCCGGAAGAGCTGACCCGCCGGCTGCACCAGACCCTGGACTACCTGGGAGAGAAACTCGACCAGGGCATGGCCCGCTGCCTGTCCGCCCGCCGGGAGGCCCTGGCCCTTAAGGGGGCCCGGCTTCAGGGGATGAGCCCCCTTAAGGTCCTCTCCCGGGGCTATACCCTGGTGGAGGATACGGGGGGGGGACTGATCACCCGGGCCGCCTCCCTTAAGGCGGGAAGTTTGATCCGGGTCCGCTTCCAGGACGGGGCGGCCGGCTGCCAGGTGCAGGAAGTAAAGGAGGGTGAAGGGATTGTTGGAAGGAAACAAGGAAATCCCCAAGACGGTGACCTTTGAAGAGGCCCTGTCCCGGTTGGAGGAAGTGGTGAAAACCCTGGAGGAGCGGGAGCTGCCCCTGGAGGAAGCCCTGGCCTATTTTGAGGAAGGGGTGCGCCTGACCCGTTTCTGCCGGGGAAAGCTCAAGGAGATCGAGGGCCGGGTGGAGCTCCTGGTGAAGGATGCCGGGGGAGAGGACCGGACGGTGCCCTTCGAGGTGGAGGAGGAATAGAAAAATTGGAGGCCAAGACCCTCATCCGGGAGAGAATCTCGGAAATCGATGCCGCCCTGGCGGCCTACCTGCCCCATGGGGCCTACCCTGAAGACATCTACGAGCCCATGCGCTACAGTGTCTTTGCCGGCGGCAAGCGGCTCCGGCCCCTCCTGTGCCTGGAGGCGGCCCGGGTCTCGGGCCTTTATTACCGCAAGGCCCTGCCCGTGGCCTGCGCCCTGGAGTTCATTCACACCTACTCCCTGATTCACGACGACCTGCCGGCCCTGGACAACGATGACCTGCGCCGGGGGAAGCCCACCAACCACCGGGTTTTCGGCGACGATATGGCCATCCTGGCGGGGGATGCCCTTCTCACCCTGGCCTTTGAAGCCCTGGCGGGCCTTAGCCGGGACCCATCCCTTTCTCCCGCCCGCATCCTGGCGGTGGTGGCGGAGATCGCCGGCGCCGCCGGGGTTGGCGGCATGGTGGGAGGCCAGGTGGTGGACGTGAAATCCGAGGGCAAGCAGGTGGACAGGCAGGTCCTGGAGTACATCCACACCCACAAGACGGGGGCCTTGATCCGGGCCTCCGTCCGCAGCGGCTGCCTCCTGGCCGGGGCCCCCGCCCCCCTGCTCGGCGCCCTGACGGTCTACGCGGAAAAGCTGGGGCTGGCCTTCCAGATCATCGACGACTACCTGGACGAGACGGGGGACGAGAGGGCCCTGGGCAAACGGGTGGGGGGCGATAAGGCCCGCCGGAAGGCCACCTATACCTCCCTGG
>PWVN01000115.1 GCA_003561835.1 Syntrophomonadaceae bacterium | reverse complement strand
CCTCCCGGATGTGGTAGCCGCTGATGCTGACAGTGTTCCAGCGGGGGACATGTTCTACGGCGTAGGCAAAGATGTCGGTGATGAGGCGCAGGGAGGGCTTTGGCGGAAATATCCAGGATTTCTGGGCGATGTATTCCTTGAGGATGTCGTTCTGGATGGTACCCCCCAGCCGGTGGGAGGGGGCCCCCTGCTTTTCCCCCGTAGCGATGTACATGGCCCAGAGGACGGCGGCGGGGGCGTTGATGGTCATGGAGGTGGTGATCTGCTCCAGGGGAATGCCGTCAAAAAGGGTCTCCATATCCGCCAGGGAGTCGATGGCCACCCCCACCCGGCCAACCTCGCCCCGGGCCCGGGGGTGGTCCGAATCATAGCCCATGATGGTGGGCATGTCGAAGGCCACGCTGAGGCCCGTCTGCCCCTGCTTAAGGAGGTACTTGTAGCGCCGGTTGGACTCCACGGCGGTGGCAAAGCCGGAAAACTGGCGCATGGTCCACAGGCGCCCCCGGTACATGTTGGGCTGGACGCCCCGGGTGTAGGGGTACTGGCCGGGATAGCCCAGGTCTTTGGGGTAGTCCAGGTTGGCGGTGTCCTCCGGGGTGTAGAGGGGCTTGACGGGGTCGGCGGACACAGTGGTGAAATTCCCCTGCCGCTCGGGGCGGGAGGCATAGTCCTTCTCCCACTCTTCCCGGGGGGAGGGTTCGGGTGCCTCCCGTCCTGGGGTCGAGGGAGGAGAGCCGCCTTCCGGCCCGCGACCGGGCTTGTTACCTTTACATCCTTTATCCATGGGAACCTCCCCCTAAAGTTTAATATTTTCCAGGATCTGGTCAGCGGCGCTGTAGGGGTCCAGGGTTTTTTTCAGGATTTGTTCCAGGAGTTTTTCGAAGTATGCTTCATCGTGGACCTGGGACCAGACCCGGTCCTTTATTTTATGCTCCACCAGTTCCAGGATTTCCAGGCGGGCTTTCTTCTTGCGGAATTCCCGCAGGCGGCCCTCTGCCTCCAGGTAGGCGCGGTGCTCGCGGATGGAGGAGTACAGATCCTCCAGGCCTTCGTTCTGCAGGGTCTTGGTGGCCACCACCAGGGGGCGCCAGGGTAAGGAAGGGCTTAAGTCCAGCATCATGTTGACTTCCCGGATGGTCCGGTCCGCCCCGTCCATATCCGCCTTGTTGACGACGAAGATATCGGCGATCTCCATGATGCCGGCCTTCAGGGTCTGCACGCCGTCCCCCCCGGCGGGGGTTAAGACCACCAGGGTGGTGTCGGCCATCTTGACGATATCCACCTCCGACTGTCCCACGCCCACCGTCTCCACCAGGACCACATCCCTGCCCATGGCATCCAGGATGGTGATGGCCTCCCGGGTCGCCCGGGAAAGCCCGCCCAGGCTGCCCCGGCTCCCCATGCTGCGGATAAAGACCCCCGGGTCCAGGGCGTGCTCCTGCATGCGGATGCGGTCGCCCAGGATGGCGCCGCCGGTAAAGGGGCTGGTGGGGTCCACGGCGATGACCCCCACCTGGAGTTCCTGCTTCCGGTAGTGGTCGATGATGCGGTCCGCCAGGGTGCTCTTCCCCGACCCCGGGGCCCCGGTTATCCCGATGATGTGGGCTTTGCCTGTATGGGGATAGATTTGGCTTAGGAGTTCCTGCTTCTCCGGTTCATTGTTTTCCACCAGGGAGATGGCCCGGGCTGCCGCCCGCCGGTCTCCTGTAAGGATCTTTTCCGCCAGTTCCTTCACACACTCACACCGCCATTTCTTCAAATTGGATTGACTGTCCTGCTAGTATTCAATACCCGCCCGGGCGGCGACTCCCTCCCGGTAGTGGTGCTTGATCTCCCGCACCTCGCTGACCAGGTCCGCTGCTTCCATAAGGGCTTCCGGGGCATTCCTGCCGGTAAAGACCAGGTCCACTCCGGGGGGGCGCTTCTTGATGAGCTGCAGGACGGGCTTGATGTCAATCAAACCGTAGTCCAGGGCCACGTTCATTTCGTCCAGGATGACCATCCGGTATTCGCCGCTGTTTACGTACTTCGCGGCCCTGTCAAAACCTTCCCTGGCCATTTCCACATCGATTTTTTCCGGATTTTTTTTATTGACAAAAACGTCCCGCCCCGCCATGAGGATTTCCAGGCCGGGAAGCAGTTTGGCCGCCTTCAGTTCCCCGTAGGTCCGCCCCTTCATGAACTGGACCACCATGACCCTGCCCCCGTGGCCCGAGCACCGCAGGGCCAGGCCCAGGGCTGCCGTCGTCTTTCCCTTACCGTCACCGGTATACACCATAACCAGGCCCTTTTCGCTGTCAGTGGGTTTTTCCTTGGCCATTGCTTAGATCCTCCCTCTGCTTTTGCTTTTTTTTTGCTTACTTCTCGCTTAAAATATAGCGGGAGATTACCAGCCTTTGGGCTTCGTTGGTCCCTTCGTAGATCTGGGTGATCTTGGCGTCCCGCATCATCCGCTCCACCGGGTATTCCCGGGAATAGCCGTATCCCCCCAGGATCTGGACCGCGTCGGTGGTCACCTCCATGGCGGAATCGGAGGCGAAGAGCTTGGCCATGGAAGAGGCCTTGCCGTAAGGAAGCCCCTGGCTCTCCAGGAAGGCCGCCTGGTAGGTCAGGAGGCGGGAAGCCTCAATCTTGGTGGCCATGTCGGCCAGCATGAAGGAGACGGCCTGGAACTGGCTGATGGGGCGGCCGAACTGCTCCCGCTCTTTTGAATAATCCCGGGCCACCTCGAAGGCCCCCTG
>PWVN01000082.1 GCA_003561835.1 Syntrophomonadaceae bacterium | reverse complement strand
GGGTAGGAATAGCCAGTGATGATACAGCTACTGGAGATGTCAAATTTACAGTAAAGGCGACCCAGGAAATTACAGCAGTTGAAATAGATTTTGGTGAGCTTGCAGCAGGTGTCCATCCTTTTACAGAGAATCCGGTGACGGTAAGTTCTAACGTGGACTGGAATGTGACAGCATTAGCTGATGATGATTTCAAGAATACGGAAGCTGATCCTCTCGACATTAGTAATTTAAAAATGGACGATAAAGAAATGACAAAGGATCCTGATCCTCCTATTACCATTGCCAGCGGCGATGCCGGAAAAGATATCGAACCGGAAGTAGACATGGAACTGACTATTCCCTGGGATCGGGGTGACCTGGATGGCGAGACCATGTCTGCCACCATTACCTACACTATCGTATCCCCATAGAAATTAAAATAAAGCCGGACATCTTAAATTTCCAGGTCCTTTAAGAAATATTTTTTAAAATGCCTGTCTTCAAGTTGAGTAAGGCGGGGCGGCTGCCTCGCCTTCCAGGCGGGCCCTAAACAAATTAAAGTTGAAAATTATCGCCATTAAGCTTAAGATAGATTTAGTTACAGAATATTTAAAAGCAGGTGAGCTGATGTCCTTGAAAAGAATCCGGGCGGCGGTGGCGGTCCTCTTGCTTTTTCTGCTTCTCTTTCCCCAGCAGGTCATGGCAGAGGATGTGGAGCAGGTTAAAGCAAGCCTCCGGGTATACCCTGTTAAAATTGAGATGCCCGTGGAGGCGGGGGAGGGCCGCTCTGCCAGGATAAATGTAGAAAATACTGCTGAACTTCCTGCTGAAATAATTGTTTATGCCCGGGATTTTATCAGGGATGAGCAGGGCAACTATACTTTTTATGAGCCGGGGGAGCGGGATATTTCCATGTCTGCTGCCAGCTGGCTTACCCTGTCCCCCCAGGAAGTGGAGCTTTTGCCGGGGCAGCCCTGCACCGTGGAGGTGGAGCTTTCAGCTCCTGAAAATGCCGAGCCTGGCGGTCATTACACCATGGTATTTGTGGAGGCTGCTCCAAAAGTTAAGGAACAGGATATTCCTGCAGGCCCTCATATTATCAGCAACGTCAGGTCTGGCGTTCTCATCCTGGGAACTGTTGCCGGTGAGCTGCACCGCCTGGGATCCCTGGAATCTTTGACAGTTCCCCGGTTCAATTTCAGCCGGCAGGTGCCGGTGACGGTTACCTTTGAAAATGAGGGGAATGTGCACTTTGACCTGGCAGGCCTCATTAACTTTGAGGACTGGCAGGGCAGGAGGGTAGGCAGTCTTTCCATTGCAGAACGGACCAGTTTGCCGGATTCCCGGTTGGAGATCAGGCAGGTTTGGGAGCAAACGCCCCTGATGGGTAAATTTACAGCCAGCGCCAGGGTTGTTTCCAGAGACGGAGAAGAATGGGTTGAGAACTGTTCTTTCTGGGTTCTCCCTCTGAAGGAAGGGTCTTACCTTCTAGGGCTGGTTATTCTTCTGGCCGGGGTCTGGTACATGTTAACTCGCAAGTTCCAGTTTCGAATAGAGCGGCGGTGAGGACATGAAAAATACATCTAAAATTAAAAAGTTTTTTCAAGGGAAAAAGATAGCAGGCAGGTCCTTTATGGGGAGTAAGGGCAGGTGGTTTTTTCTGGTTCCCTTTATTGTAATATCCCTGCTCTTTATGGGCATGATTTCTGGCGGTGCTTCCCAGGTTTCCCAGGGCTTGTTTTCCTTCTCTGTTGTTCAATCGCCCCTGGAAGTTAAGTTAAGCGGGCCGGGCTCTGTAACGGAAGGAGATATCTTCTGGTTAACAGCAACAGTTACCAACAGGGGGGAGAGAAGGCTCAGGGATGGTGAGATTACGCTGAATATAGAGTCCTCTCCAGGCATTGATCTGGCAGGGCCTCCCTGGACCAGGAGGCTGGGCACCCTCCAGCCGGGGCATTCCAGGGAGGCAACCTGGCGCCTGGAGGCAGCAGATGTTGGCAAATACCTTGCTACTGCCGAGGCTTCTTTTCTGGAGAGAGAAACAGGGTCCCGGCTGGTGATGGGGGACCGGATGGAAATTGAAGTTGTGTCGGCGGCTGAGGCGGTCAGGGGTTACTTTAACCGCCTGAGCAGCTCCCTGCGGCAGCAGGTGGAAAGCATGCTGAGTTTTTTTAGAAAATAGGGATGGTTTTTAACTTAAGACAAAAAATTATAAATAAGTTCAGGATTTTTGAAGAATTATAATAATTTCCCAAGGATAACCCGAAGCTGCCGGCAATTTAACAGCTTTGGAGGGGAAGAATGCCTGGTTAATATAATTAAGATTGTATTTTGCCAGGTATTTTATTTGTACTCTTTTCAAAATTCCATTCTAAATTTTAAATTCAGCAGGTTGATTGATTTGAGTGATTAAGGCAGTCTGTTCGGAGTCAGGGTTTCAATTCCTTACAGGTAAGCTATAAACACGGCTATCACCGGGAACAAATGTTTTTGGCAAGTCAAAAATACAGCGTTTGGCAGAAAATAAAGACAGCACCCTATTAAAATCTTAATCTTTAATATTTGAATTTTCTAAGCGGTTGTGTTTGGCAATTGATAAATAGAATAATCTAAAGGCACGTATATCTTCACTTAAACACGATAACATATATCTATTACCTTAAAGCCATCATTTCTATGAAACAAAGCTTGTGCCTGGGGTCCCACCAGGCACAGCTGCTTCCCAAGCACCTGGCCTCTTCTTTTAAGGAATCACTGTCGGGAT
>PWVN01000018.1 GCA_003561835.1 Syntrophomonadaceae bacterium | reverse complement strand
TCTCCCCCTGGGCCCGGGCCGCCATATCGGCTATTTCCCCCAGGAATTCCCGGGCCTGCCCCGGGTCGGCTTCAAAGCGGCGGAGGGTGGCGGCGGTAAGCATATTCAGGGCGAAGAGGTGCTGGCTCACGGCATCGTGCAGGTCCCGGGCCAGGCGCTGCCGTTCCTGGATGATGGCGGCGGTATGGACCTGCTCCTGCATGGCTTCGTTGTACTCGGCCAGGCGCTGCAGGGAGCTTACCTGCTTTTCTATTTTTTCCGCCAGGTGATTGAGTTCCCCCTCCATGCGGCCCAGCTCATCTTCTGCTTCCACCTCCATGCGCTGCCCCAGGTTCCCCCTGCTGAGGACGGCCATAAAGCTGCTGATCCTCTCCAGCCTTTTGCTCAGGGTGCGGTAGCCGGCGAACTCCAGGTAGAGCAGGGTTCCCAGGGTAATCAGGAAGAGGTACAGAGTGATGCTGATGCTGAAAAGCAGGAGGGAATCCAGCTGGATAAGCAGGGGCAGCAGGGCCTGCAGGCCGATAAAGAAGAGGGCTACCATAAAGGCGGCAGCCTTGACGGCCGGTTTGTAGCGCTTGAGGGGCCTTCTTTCTCTCATCTTCGCCATGTCCCCCTTTGAAATCGGGTTGGCCTTTTGGCGGCAAGGAGCTTCCACGGTTTTTCCTCTCTCCTATACCCGGTCGATCTGCAGGTCCAAAACCTTGAAATCGAAGTCAAAGGACAGCTTTCTTGCAGCCTCGTCGTAGTCGGGGGTTTTGTAGTTCACATACGGGTTGACCCCCTCCTGGGTGGTTCCCAGAATGTCGATATCCCCTACACTGGACCGGGCAATCACGCTGAAGGCTACATCTCCCGGCAGGATGATGTCGATATCCCCTACCCAGCCCGAAAGCTTGATCGGCGTGTCTTCTTCGGGGATGAAAGCCTTGCTGAAGTCAAAGCGGTAATCCGCCACCCCGTGCCACAGGTCCAGGGGTTCCACTTTCCAATTGTTCTGATCATACTTCAGGGAGCGAAGGACGTTTTGGCCTTCACCCTTCCGGTCCCGAAAGCGGCCATCCCTGTCCCGGGAGCGACCCTCCCCGCCGTTATTCTCCCGGGAATCCTCCCCGGTTTCAGGCCGCCGATGGTTATGACCCCCAAATCGAACCTCTCCGAAGGCCATCCGACTTTGCCGCAGGTGGCCGCTGAGAATATTGATTCCCACATAGACCAGGAGCAGGGGCCAAAGCTGCCAGACCTGCCGCAGGGTAAAGTTGATGTGCCCTGCTTTGGAAAGGAGGAGGAGGCTCCCCAGGGTCAGAAAGGTGAGGCCCCAGAACCAGCCGAAGGGGCGCAGATTCTTCCGCCTCCTGTAATTTGCAAAACCGTTCCAAAGCCAGTTGAGACCCAGGACGATGAAGATCAGGGGATACAGGTACTCCCAGATCTCCAGCATGTCCACAGGCAGGATCCCCAGGTTTATCAAAAGAAGGGAGATGCCGGCCCCAACCAGCAGAAAAGCCAGCACTGTATTGAAAAATGTCTTGGTCATCGGTTATCCCTCGCTTACTTTTTTTGGTATCCGTATCCTTCAAACTTATTTTCATGACAAACTTCCGCTTTCCCTCTCATTTTACCATACCCCTGCTCATTTCTCCTCCTCTTATTCTAGAGCAAACCCCTCACCTCCTTTATCATCTGCCTTTATTTTATCGGAAGGAAAGGGGGGGCAAAAGGTCCCCAGGTACGATTTCGCCTCCGCCTTAAGACGGATATTCAGCCCTGAGGCCCGGCCATTTTTTGGCCTGGCCGGGTACCGGTAACGGTTGTGGTATGGTACAATAAAAGCAATTGTTTCCTGTAAACCCGACAGGCACAGCTGTGAGAATACAAGGAGGCCTTTGTTCAGTGAAGATCGCTGCCGATTTGCATGTCCATTCCACCTTTTCCATAGACGCCGAGGATGAAATGGATGCCCTTTGCCGGAGGGCTGTGGATTTGGGCCTGGAGTTCCTCTGTTTTACCGACCATTATGACCTTCTGGAAGAAGATATCGGCTATGACTACCTGGACCTGGATAAGTACTGCCGGGCCCTGGAGGCCCTGAGGGTTGAGTATGACGGGAAGCTTCGGGTCTTGAAGGGATTGGAGTTTGGCGAACCTCACCTCTTTCCCCGGGAGTTTGCGGATATCCAGGAACGGGGCTTTGACCTGATTATGGCGGGCATCCATTCCTTCGACTCCTGTTTCATCGGGGACAGGACCCTGCTGGAGCGCTTCAGCCGGGAGGAAGTCTTTGAGCATTACTATCAGGAGGTCTTGAAGTTGGTGGAATTCGGGGGCTTTGATGTCCTGGCCCACCTGGACCTGCCCAAGCGGTACCTGGGGGCGCCGGAAGGGCAGAATGGCCTGGTGGAGCGGATTTTATCCTCCCTGGTGAAGAAGGGCATCGCCCTGGAAGTGAACACGTCCCCCTTACGCAAGGGCCTTGCGGAGTGCTCTCCCGACCACGAGATATTACGCCTCTTTCAGCTCCAGGGGGGGGAGAGGGTGACGGTGGGCTCCGATGCCCACCGCAGCCGGGATCTGGGCAGCGGCCTGCGTTACGCCGCCGCACTGCTGGAGCGGGCCGGTTTTGAGAGACCGGGCTATTTTTACAAGAGAGAGTACCTGCCCCTGGAGTGGTAGGTAAGCTGTCCCCCTGGCTTTCATGTTTCTTCTTTAGATTTAGATGCCGCTTCCAGGGAAGGCTAGTACGGGAGGTGTGAG
>PWVN01000025.1 GCA_003561835.1 Syntrophomonadaceae bacterium | reverse complement strand
CGGCGGCAACGGCTCTAGCGCAGTGGCAGTTACCGAAGGACGGCGGATAATATGCAAGCGGGGAGGGAGGGGCATAGGGTTAAGTTTTAAGGGTTAAGGGTTAAGGGGGGAAGGGTTAAGTTTTAAGGGTTAAGGGGGGAAGGGTTAAGGGGGGAAGGGTTAAGTTTTAAGGGTTAAGAGTTAAGGATTGAGGGTTGAGGCGCGAGCTTTGTGGGGAATTGCCCATAATAATTTTATAAATCAGTAGTTTATCTGTCTTTTGAGCAGGAATCACTGTAAAAGCCGCGCTTGTCTTGTAAAAAGCTCTTTAATCATTTATTATTTACATTATACTTTATTTTTGCAGGTCATGGCCTTATCTACAAGATTTTTTCGCACATGCTGGGATAGGCCTTATCAATGATGAATGATGAGTGGTTAATGGGGCTTCCCTCACACACGCGGGCATATTCAAACTGGAGGGGCTATGAATAAGGCGAAGGTGGAGTTTCCCCCGCACAAGCGGGCATACTCCCCCCTTAACCCTTAACCCTTCCCCCCCTTAACCCTCCCCCCTTAAAACTTAACCCTTAAAACTTAACCCTTCCCCCCTTAACCCTTAACCATACGCCGGTGCGAACATCCGTTCGGGATCGACAACCGGGCCATCCTCTCCCCAATAGGGGGAGAGTTTACGCAGTCGGGCGATAATCAGCGGCAGAGCCTCAATCACCCGATCCACCTCGGCATCGCTATTGTAGCGCGACAACGAAAAGCGGATCGAGCCATGGGCAGCGGTAAAGGGAATCTCCATCGCCCGCATAACGTGAGAGGGTTCGAGCGAGCCGGAGGTGCAGGCCGATCCCGAAGAGGCGGCGATCCCCTCCTTATTGAGCAGCAGCAGAATCGCCTCCCCCTCGACATACTCAAAAGCGATATTACAGGTATTGGGAAGGCGATTACCGGGGTCACCGGTGACAAAACAGTTGGGAATCGCCTCCAGCAAGCCGCGCTCCAGACGGTCACGCAGTTGGCGCACCCGGGTCTTCTCCTCATCCAGATGGTGCAGCGCCAACTCGGCGGCCTTGCCGAGAGCGACGATAGAGGCGCTATTCTCCGTTCCCGCCCGGCGGCCCCGCTCCTGATGGCCACCGCGCAGCAGCGGACGAAAGCGCACCCCGCGCCGCAGATAGAGAACTCCAACCCCCTTGGGGGCGTGGAGCTTGTGGCCAGAGAGCGAGAGCATATCAATCGCACTGTTTTTAAGATCAATCGGAATCTTGCCCACCGCCTGCACCGCATCGGTATGAAACATCACCCCCGCCTGCTGGGCGAGATCGGCCATCTCCTCCACCGGAAAAAGGGTACCGGTCTCGTTATTGGCCCACATCACCGAGACCACCGCGACCCGATCAGAGAGCAGGCCGATATACTCTTTCATATCGAGCCGCCCCCTCTTATCGACCTTGAGGTAGTGGACGGTATAGCCCTCCTTCTCCAGTTGCTGACACAGCGTCAACACCGCCGGGTGTTCGACCACCGTGGTGATAATCTCCTTACGCTCCGGCTGTGCTTTGAGCGCCGAGAGAATCGCGGTCGAGTCCGACTCCGTGCCGCACGAGGTGAAGATGATCTCCGAATCGTAATGCGCCCCGAGCAGCGCCTGCACCTGCCGTCGCGCCTGTTGCAGCGCCCGCCCAACGCGGTCGCCGAACTGGTGGAGCGACGAGGGGTTGCCGTACTGTTCGCTAAAGAAGGGGAGCATCGCCGCTACCACTTCGGGATCCACCATCGTGGTGGCGTTGTTGTCGAGATAGATGCCGGTGCTACTCATGCCTTACCCCCGTGCCTGTTTGCGTGCCAGCTCGCTAGCCGGTACCACTTTGATAAACTCGCCCAGCCCCTCCATCAACTGCTGCTGAATCCCCCCCAAAGTGACGGAGGCCATGGAGCAGCCCGCGCAGGCCCCGATCATGTTGACATAAACGGTATTGCCCTCGACCTCGACCAGCTCAACATCGCCGTGGTCGCGCTGCAGATTGGGGCGAACTGCGTCGATCAGCTCCTCAATGCGGCGAATGCGCTGCAAATTGGTTAGCCCGGAGCTGGGTTTGGGGAGTGCCGGCCCGGCGTTGGGGTCGAACTTCTCCCCCTGTTCCGCCAGCACCGTGGTGAGAATCTCCTCAATCCCTTCGTGGCAGGAGGAGCAGCCCCCGCCCGCTTTGGTGTAGTGGGTCACCTCTTCCACCGTGCGCAGGTTATTGGCGCGAACCGTCTCTTCAATCAGCACGCTATCAATGGCAAAGCATTTGCAAATCAGCGCCCCCTCTTCGTGGTCGTCGCTCCACACCTCGCCCCGGTAGTTGGCCACCGCCGCTTGCAGCGCCTCGCGCCCCATTACCGAGCAGTGCATCTTCTCCGGTGGCAAGCCGTCGAGAAAGTCGGCGATATCCTGGTTGGAGACCGCCAGCGCCTGCTCCAGGCTCATTCCTTTAATGATCTCGGTCAGCGCCGAGGAGGAGGCAATCGCCGAGCCGCAGCCAAAGGTCTGAAAACTCGCCTCTTCAATGGTCTCGCTCTCGGGATTGACCTTGAGCATTAGGCGCAGGGCATCGCCGCAACTGATCGAGCCGACATCTCCAACCCCATTGGCATCGGCTAAAATGCCTGCGTTGCGCGGATTGTAGAAATGCTCTTTCACCTTCTCGGAATAGTCCCACATGGCTCACCTCGTTTGTGCTCTATTGTTCGTAACCGACCAAAAATCGTTGTT
>PWVN01000032.1 GCA_003561835.1 Syntrophomonadaceae bacterium | reverse complement strand
TGTCACCATACTTCTATTGGCCTGGTTTCAGCTGATTCTTGCTCATCTGTCTGCAAAGAATCCCGTTACCTGGTTCCTGCAGGCCTTTGGCCGCAACAGCCTGCTGATTTATTTTGGCCAGTTTGTTCTGATGGCCCTAATGGCCAACCTTTCAGTTGCGGGAATCCCTCTTAACAGGCATCTGCAGTCCTGGTTTGCGGTTTGGAGCCCATATCCTGTATTTACATATACCGCCCTTATGTTCGCTTTATGGGCCGCCGTGGCAACATTGCTTCACTGGCGCCGCTGGTATATCATAGTCTGATGATTCGGCCGGACCTGCATAAAAGGGTAAAAGAAGGATCAACGGGGTTGCGCCTCCGGGTCCTAAAATAGGAGTAAAAATCATACTAAAGGATTATTTAACATTGCAACATAATGCTTTATCATTAAATATATAGCAAGTATGTCAAGATTAACTTATCCTTTTAAGAGTGGGGTGCAGGTCAGAAGCTATACCCCTGCTGCATTTTCTCAGAGATTTCATCAGAAAGAAGAAATATGAGTATTCTTGACCTATTTGTGTCTGGTGAAAACCGCAGAATTTATCTGTTGGATGGGTGGTGGCAGTATGAACGAAGGGAAAAAGCCCCAGGACGACCTGAAAACCCTGGAAAAGTTCGTCAAACAGCTCCATATGTACGCCCCTGATCAGCTGCGAAACGCCCTGAAAATTTCCATCGGGATCGCCAGGGGTGCCCTGGAAGGCGGCAGTACAGATGCGGCCCTCTTACCCGAGTTTGACGGGGAAGCATGTATGATCATCTTCCCCAAAGACAGCGGCCACCAGATAAACCCCGGAGACCCTGTGCGGATAGAAGTTGCCGGTACAGACGAGGGCCTAATAGTATACAGGGCACAGGTGGCCAGTGTTCGGGGGGACTGGAAGGAAATATGCCTCTTAAGGGATTTCTCCATGCAAACATTGGAACGGCGGGGGGCGAAACGGTTCTCTGTATTTACCAAGGCAGAGTATTATCCCCCCGAGGACGGCGGTAAGGGAGTGAGGGCCGAGATTGGAGTGGTGTTGAACTTCTCAGAGACCGGGCTGTTACTCGCATCGTCTGTACCCCTGGAACTGGAGAAGGAGCTGACCATATCCTTTGAAATGAACTGGGGGGCAGTTTCCGGGACACCGGTGACCATCGCCGGTACCATCGTCCGGGAGCAGGACCGCCGGGAAAAATCGGATCAGGGAACCTACCCTTACTCCTACGGGGTAAAATTCAAGACCCCCTTCAAACCGGCATAAATTTGTTGCTGGAACTGTGTCCTTCAGCAACACCTGCTCAGCATCCAGGTTTTCTGACTTACAAAACGGTCCGGTTTCGCTGCCGGGCTTTTTTCATTTTTCCGTCCCCATCGACATTAAAATCTTCACCTTGCCTGCAACGAGCAAAAATGATATGAAACGAAGCAGGGAAAGGGAG
This sequence comes from Syntrophomonadaceae bacterium, assembly GCA_003561835.1. Taxonomy (GTDB): domain Bacteria; phylum Bacillota; class Dethiobacteria; order PWVN01; family PWVN01; genus PWVN01. Next base: position 9,194 of record PWVN01000032.1, on the reverse strand, counting down.
ATGTAACAGGGAATAAGTGATAGGGTTTACCAAACAGGTAAGGGCCCAACCCGGGGTTTAGCAAAAAGATGGAGGAGAAGAGATGGACAAGAATCGGAATCGGAGAGAGTACGGCTACCTGGCCCGGGGCGAGGACGAGAAGGAAATATACATGAAAAGAGGGCAGAACTACGCGGGCTACTCCGTGGGCATCCTGCACATCGATGATGTGTGGTACCCCCTGGTCCCGGGAAACGTGGTCAATGCCTATACGTATGATTTCCCCGTGAAGATGAAGGCGGTGAAAGACCTGGATGTGCCCGGCCTCCTGAGCGGGGACCCCTCCTTTGGCGGGGCCATCGTCCAGGCAGCCAGGGAGCTGCAGGAGGAGGGGATCCGGGCCGTCTCCGGCGCTTGCGGTTTTTTCGGCTTCTTCCAGAAGCAGGTGGCCGCAGCCCTGGATATTCCCGTCGCCCTGTCCAGCCTGATGCAGGCTAACTGGATCAAGGCCACCTTAAAACCCGGCCAGCGGGTCGGCGTCTTGACCGCCGACCTGTCGTCCATCAAAAAAGAGCTCCTGGAGAACTGTGACATTCAGGACCCCGAACTCCTGGTCATCAAGGACCTGCGTCACGCTCCCCAGTTTTCCGCCATTCTGGAGGGCCGGGGCCACTTCGACAACGGCGAGGTGCGCCGGGAGGTCACCCGGGCCGCCTGCGAACTGGTGGACGAGAACACCGGTATCGGGGCCATTCTTTTGGAGTGCAGCGATATGCCTCCCTACGCCTCCGATGTCCAGAGGGCGGTGGGCCTGCCCGTCTTTGACTTCATCACCCTGATTCGCTGGCTGCACAACGCCACCACGCAGAAGCCCTATTCGGGGCATATTTGAGAAATTTGTCTCCATCAATAAAAATTTCGAAGGAGGAATCCCGTGCTAAAGGGATACTACAGACTCAGCCGCCCCATCAATGCGGTGGCAGGCTGCACGGCCGTCTTCGTCAGCGCCTATGCTGCCGGTGCAGCTTACTGGTGGCCCGTGGTCATGGCAGCCATATCGGTGCTTTTTATCACCATCTCCACCAATGCCTGGAACGACTATGTGGACATCGAGATCGACCGGGTGAACAAACCGGAGCGGCCCCTGCCCGCGGGCCAGGTGAGCCCCCGGGGCGCCCTGGTTTTCTCCGCTGCGGGCTCCGTCTTATCCCTGGTCTTCGCCGCCATGATCAACCAGCCGGCCTTTCTCATCGCCCTTGGTTCCAATATCCTGCTCTACCTCTACTCGTGGAGGCTCAAATGCACCGTCCTTTGCGGCAACGCGGCCGTGGCCACCATCATCGCCCTCTGTTTCATCTACGGGGGGGTTGCCGCCGGCAGCATCCGGCCCACCCTGCCCCTGGCCTTCACCGTGTTTTTTGCCATGATGGCCCGGGAAATCCTGAAGACCATGGCCGATTACCGGGGGGACCTGCAGGAGAACTGCAGCACCATCTCCACGGCCTGGGGTGTCCGGACCGCCCGGTCCTTCATGCTGGTTTTCCTTTGGATAACCTCCGCGGCCATGCTGGCCACCCACTTCATCCAGGCCTACAGCCCCGCCTACCTGCTCATCATCCTCCTGGGCATGTACCCCATCTTTGCCTATATCGCCATCCATTCAAAGAAGGCCTCCCCCGGGAAATCCCTGGAAAGGCTGTGCACCATCATGAAATATTCCTTTTTCGTCTGGTTCCTGGCCGTGGCCCTGGGGGCAGCCCTGGCCGCCTGAAAAGCGGAGGGAGGGGATAGCAGAAACCGGCAGGCAGCTGGAAGCTGCTCAATTCTTATGTAATCATGGCCAACCCATAGATGAAAATGGTTGTGGCGATGGGGACGGTCAGGTCGTCCCAGGTCGATGGGGAGAACAGTTCGATGACGGTCCCCACTGCCGCCGTCAGCAGGGAGTAGAGGAAGATGGTCTCCAGGGTCAGGGCTCTCTGGTTGATGGAGTTGATAAGCCCGAAGTAGGAGAAGGCTGCAAAGCACAGGACGAAGGCGGAGACCAGAAAGGTCAAGGAACCCTCCAGGGTCCGCTGCGAGCCGGTGTAGGCCGGGGAAATCTTGATTTTCCCGTACTTCCTGCCCACCAGGGGAGCCAGGGTATCGCTCACGATCATGATCAGGATGCCGCAGATGGGGAAGTAGAGCCGGTCCGGCGCAAAGAGGACGAAGAGGGTGATGAGCAGGGTGATGGAGATGCTGTAATGGAAGGGGCCCTGCAGGCGCCCCACCCGCTCCTCGGCCTCTTCCCCGATGGATTCATAGAGGTCCTGCAGTTGCTTCACGGAGCTGTCCCTGGCGCTGAAGAAGACCACCACCGTCATGGTCAGGGCAATGAAGACGGCATGCAGGGGAAGGATAAAAAAAGGCACGATCAACACAACCAGGCCCGCAAACAGATGGACGATCTTGCGGGCGACAAACTTGGAAACCAGGTCTTTTTTCTTGAGGTAGACGGGAATCAGGATGGTCAGGGTGATATACCCGTAGGCAATACCGATGAGGGCCAGGTCCTGGAGAAAATCTGCAGTGGTATAGTTTTCGATGATACCGCTCAACATGGACATATGCGAATCCGCCGTCTCCCTTTCCGGTGAACCGCTCTTCCCCGCAAGAACATCCCCACCGTTTTTCAAGCTTTTTTCATACACTCTTCCACTAGGATACTATCACAATTCTTAAAGTATTTGAAGGGTCATGACAGGTTTTTCTTCGGTCTCTTTACGGAATATGCCCGGAAAGGCACTGCCCAAGGCCCGCCTTCTCCCGGCAGGAATGCCAAGATAACAGATGTGAACATCACTTTGAAAAATTTTTCCGGTGTTTGATGATGACCATCAGGCTCACCCACAGCCCCAGCAGCACGGAGACGGGGGCAGGGTCGAAGTAGAGGAGGACCAGGGGAAAGGCTCCCGCCAGGGCAACGGCAGCCAGGTATTTGTTTCTCGTTGCCAGGAGAAATAGGAGGCCTGTGCCTGCCAGGACAGCAGCGTAACGGTAATCGATCACCAGCAGGGCCCCCAGGGCGGCAGCCAGCCCCTTGCCTCCCTGAAACTTCAAGAAAATGGAGAAATTGTGGCCGCCCACAACCCCTGCCAGGGCCCACAGGGGGTTTACCTCCAGTATGACGGCCAGGTAGGCTGCCAGGGCCCCCTTTGCCGCATCCAGCAAGAGAACCAGCATCCCGGCTGCCGTGCCGAAGTTTCTGTAGGTGTTCAAGGCACCGTAATTTCCCGAGCCCAGGCGGTGGAGGTCTTTTTGGGAGAATCTTCGGGCAATGGTGCGGGAAGGGGAAAGAGACCCCAACACATAAGACAGAAGAAGCACGAGGAGGGTCAACCCTCTGCCCCCTCCTGGGCCGGGACCAGGACGGACAGAGCCTGCGGCAGGATTTCCGCCTCCAGGGGGGATTGCCCGTAGACGTTGCCGTCAAAGAGTTTCCTTAAGGGCTTTTCGGTTTGGATCGAAACCTTTTTCCCCCTGTGGAAGGAAAAGGCGGGATGGCCCACATGCTTCCCCTTGTAGGCCTTGGGCAGGGTTACCGCCAGCCCCGCCTTGGAGATGTCTCCCATGACGGCGATATCCAGGAACCCGTCATCGATAACGGCATGGGGGACGATCTGGAGCCCACCCCCCGTGAAGGGGGTATTGAGGACGAAAATGGCCTTGGCCAGCAGTTCCTCCCTTTCCCCGTCCACCGTTAATTCCACAGCCTCCGCCTTAAGTTCCTTTATGGTTTTCAAAACACACCAGGTGATGACCAGCGAGCCCCTCAAGGGCCCTCCGTAGGCATTGGCCTGGGCCATGACCTCGGCGGGAAACCCCAACCCGGTAATGATGGCGAAGAAGCCTTCCCGTTCCCTGCCGATATCCATGACCTTCTTCCCGGGCTTCAGTAGGACTTTTGTCGCCTCTTCCAGGTTGAGGGGGATGTTCAGGGACCTGGCAAAGTCGTTGCCTGTCCCTATGGGGATGAACCCGAAGCAGCATCTTTCCCCTTCCTCCCCCCGCATCACCCCGTTGAGGACTTCTCCCACCGTGCCGTCGCCCCCGACGGCCACCACGGCAGACCAGCCGTCTTCCAGGGCCTTTTGGGCCAGTTCGATCCCGTGGCCGGGTTCCTTCGTGTGGAATATTTCGAATTCTTTTTTGTGAGCCGTCAGGATCTCCGAAATTGTTTTGCCCGCGGCCCTGCCCTTGCCCTTTCCTGCTGCCGGGTTGACGATGACCTTGTAACTCATTGCATCCACTCGCTTTTCCCTCCCAGGCTCAAATCAACAAAAAAACTGCTGCTCTGATTATACTGTTTGACAGCAGATTTAAAAAGTTTTTTTTCGGGACAGGGGGACAGGGACCTTGTCCCATTTTTTCCCCAAAACTACATGAGGAGGCAGGTGGAGGGGGTATGGTGGAAAAACCTGTTACTTTATTCTCTTCATGATAAATTCATCGTGCCTCTTCACTTCAGCCTCGATTCGGTCAAGCTTTTGAGAGTTTTGCTTGTAGCCGTCAAAGAGGGCATTTAGCTTCTGGCCGTGATCCACTTCGATTCTGGACACCGTTTCTTTAACCCGCTGGAGCTCGCTTTGAACCTCTTGCAATCCGCCTTCAACTCTTGATAAGCGCCCGTCCATCTGCCCAATCTGCCCGGCCAATAGTCCAATTTGCCCGTCCATCTGCCCAATCCGCCCGTCCATCTGCCCAATCCGCCCGTCCATCTGTTCAAATCGTTCATCAATCTTTTCGAACCTTTGATCCATCTGTTCAAATCGTTCATCAATCTTTTCAAATCTTTGATCCATCTGTTCAAATCGTTCATCAATCCGCTTAAAGCCATTTTGCATTTCTGTATAAAATTTTGTAAAAAAATCCTTTGTTTTCACATCATCCATCAACGAATTCCCCCTTCAGCAGATTCCTCACATACATTTTATACCATCCCCTTTCCCGAGACAATACCCCGCAAAAAAATAATCAACAAGGATTGATCAAGGCTAACAAAATGGAACAATTTGGCGGGACAGGGGGACAGGGACCTTGTCCCATTCTTTGCCCTAAGCTCCATGAGGCTCAGGCGGAGGGGGGGCGGGACAAGGGGACAGGGACCTTGTCCCATTCTCCCATTCTTTGCCCAATACGGTCTGTTAGTTAATTTTTATGCTCTTCAGTCCCGACCTCATGATCTGTTTCCGCAGGTTGCCATTGTACAAGAATGGCAGCTTGAAATTCTTCAGCACGATGTTCCGTCGCAATTCAGCGCTGTTCCTCCTGTACTCCTTTGGCCACTTCTCGAAATCCTCCATAAGGCTGTTTGCCAGGGCCAGGGCACTTTTGAAGGCGTAACTTATCCCTTCCGCAGAGCTGGGACTGATAAAACCCGCCGCTTCTCCCACCAAAGCCGTTCGATCGCCGCCTGTGATGATCTGCTTGCCAGACAGGGGCCTGAGCAAGTAGGCCCCGTTTTTTCTTACGCTGCCCTTCAGCCCGAAGCCGTATCGGCTCAATTTCTCTTTCAAAAGATCGAACTTCATATTCGCATCGGGGCCGGGAGACAAAGCGGAGCCAACAATCAAGCAATCCACTTTGGGGATGGTCCAGGAGTAAAAGTCCGTTATCTCCCGGTCAAAGATGGCCCCATAATATTCAGCTTTATGGTCATTTTTAAACCACTCCTGAATGGCCACATATCTTTTGGGGGTAATTTGGCCGGCGAAGGAAAGCCTTCTGACTCTTGAAAAAGCCCCGTCGGCTCCAACAATCAGCCTGGCCTTTTCCTCGTAATTCCTGCCCTTACGTGAAAACTTGACCAGTACTCCATCCTTAAGCAACCGGTGAGACCTGTACAGGCTGCCCGTGAGGATCTCTACCTTTTGGGGGATAAGGCTTGCAAGCCATTTATCAAATTCTTCCCTGTCTATGTTGATATAGTGCCGCTGATAGTAGCGTTCCAGGGAATTGTCCATATCGATTGTTCGGACTGCGAACATCTGGGGGGTCAGGACAACAGCCCTGGGCAGCCCCAATCGGAAGGAAGCCAGCATTTTCTGAGCGTCGGGATCCAGCAAACCGCCGCAGCATTTTTGAGGCCCGCTGCCGGGGGGCTCCTGAAATGTCCGTCTTTCCAACAGCAGTATTTTGAAGGTGCTGCCGAGCAGCCTTGCCAGGGTGGCCCCCGCTGGGCCGCTCCCAATGATTACCAGATCGTACATCCCTCACACCCCTAGCGGCCGGTTTTCTGTCCGGCCTTGGCCCAAGAACCCGCCCTCAATCAAATCTTTATAAAGGCCTGGACCTGCCCCACAGGCTGCCCAACCACCTGCCCCACCACCAGTTGAAGAAAGGAGCTGCGGAAAGCAGTCCCCGGCTTGTCCCGTTACCTATCACACTAATATCGGGTACAGCCTTTGTCAAGACCCTTTACGGGGATACCAAGAATAATCGATGATAATCAGTAATAAGGGATAGTCGGGGAATATCGGGGAATATCGGGGATTATCGGGGATTGACATAACCTAGAAGAAGCGGGAGGTTTTCCCGATACGCATGAGCAGCAGGGAGGCGGTGATGGTGGTGGCCAGCAACAGGCCGTAGGTGTAGATGTAGTGCCCCTGGCGTTCAAAGAGGACCCCGGCCGCATAGGGGAAAAGCCCCGATGCGCCCAGGCCCGTAAACACAATCCCGTAGTAGAGCCCGAAGTTCCTGTCCCCAAAGAAGCTCACCACCGTGGCGGGAAAAATGCTGTACAGGCTCCCGTAGGCCAGGGCCAGCAGGGCAACGGCCCCTGCCAGAAGAAGGGGAGGCCGGGCCACCATCATGAGGACCAGCATCCCGGCGATTACGCGAAAGGCCAGGGTCAGGGACCGCAGCCTTCCCAGACGGTCCGAAAGCAGCCCTCCTGCCACCCGCCCGGTGGCATTGAAGAGGGCAAATATGGCCACGATTAGATAGCCCCTTTCGAAGGCGGACTGGACCCGCATGATGTTGACCAGGTGGGAATTTACCGTAACCCCCGTGCCGATGACCAGGAAGAAGACCAGCCAGAGCTGGTACAGGCGTAGATCAAAGAGGGATGCGGGCCATCTCCTGCCGACGGGCCGGTAGCGGAGGTCCTGGATTCTCCCGGGCGGGTTTACGATCACCTGGGCCAAAAGGAGAATGGCTAGAAACAAAAAGGCCCCGCTGGTCAGGAATGCTTCCCGAACACTTACCTGCACCAACCTCTGGACCAGGGGGGACATGACAAAGGCGGCCAGGCCGGTGCTGGTAACCACCAAACCGGCTACCGTCCCTTTTTTCTCAGGCGGAAACCACTTCATGGCCGAGGGGGTGGTGGAAGAGAAACAGCAGGCCAACCCCAGGCCCAGCAGCCCTCCCCACAGGAGGGCGGCGGTGAAGGGGGAGTCCAGGTAAAAGGCCGAGGATATGAAGGCCCCCCCGGCGAAAAGGCTCCCCAGGCTGATGACGGGCCGGGGGCCGAAGTAATCCTGGGCCTGGCCGGCGGGGACCATGGAGAAGGCATAGCAGAAGAGAAAGAGGGAAAAGGGCAGGGCAGCCTGGGCATGGGTCCAGCCCTTCTGGTCCACCAGCCCGGCGGCGAAGATGCTCCAGGTATAGTTAATCCCCACGAGAAAATTGACCCCGGCCCCTGCCAGGGCTACTTTCCAGCCGCGGTATAACGGCATCGGCCTTCAGCCTCCCCGGAAAATACTCCTGGCACAATATATGTGGGAGGTCCGGCAAATACGCATATTGTTTTTCCCCTCGCGATATATTTAATCGAGGGGATGCTTATGGTCTATTCAAAGAGAAAGAAGGTCTTGCCAATTTTCCTCTGTTTCCTCCTGCTCCTTATCACCGCTGATCACCTGTCTTACAGAGACAGGATCTACCCCGGCGTTCACATGAAAAGCGCCGGTCTGGGCGGGCTGAGGGAAAGCCGGTTCGAGGAAACGGCCGGCAGCCTTGAGCTGACCTTTACCGGCCCCGGGGGGCTTGCTGCCTCGGTACCGCTGCAGGAATTGGGGATCTTTGTTGACAGCGGGGCGGTATTTTCCTCCGGGTACCGGCAGGGCCGCCGCCGCCCCTGGCCCATATCCTACATCGAGCGGATTCGGTTAAAAAGAGAGGGGGCCTTCATCCCCCTGTACTTTGAACTGGACCGGTCTCTGCTGCGGGAAGGGCTTGAATCCATGGCACAGTTTTTCAACTCTGAGCCCAAAGATGCCCGTTTTGAAATCCTGGAAAATTCCCGGGTGCAGCCGGTCCCCGAGCAAAACGGCTATGTGGTTGACCCGGAAATGCTAAAGGAGCGGGTGCTCTGCTGCCTGTATTCCCAAAACACCCCCTTGCAGGTGAATGTTCCCATCCGGGAAGAGGTGCCCCCGGACATCACCCTTTCCTTGCTGCAGGAGAAAGGGATTCAAGGCCTGGTCAGCACCTTCACCACCCGCTTCAATCCCGAGGCGGCTAACCGCTCCCACAACATCCGGCTGGCGGCCTCCGTTATCAACAATCATTTCCTCCTGCCGGGAGAAGCCCTGTCCCTGAACAGGACCCTCGGCGACACCACGGCGGTGAAGGGATACAGGGAGGCCCCCATCATGAGCGGCGGGGAATTGGTTCCCGGCGTGGGGGGCGGGGTTTGCCAGATCTCCTCCACCCTCTACAATGCCGCCCTGCTGGCCAACCTAAAGATCCTCGAGCGCCATAACCACCCCTTTGCAGTCCCCTACATGGACCCGGGAAGGGATGCCACCGTATCGTATCCCGCCAAGGACTTGATCTTTGCCAACAATAGGGAGCACACCCTTCTCATCACAGCCTCCGTCCTCCACGATGAACTGACCTTCCGTATATTCGGGGCACTCCCGGAGGAGAGGGTGGAGATTACGTCCAACATCCTGAGCACCACCGAGCCATGGGAAAAATATGAGGTGGACCATGAGCTGGCTCCCGGGGAAGAAAAGGTCATCGAAGGCACCCCGGGATACCTTGTGGAAGTATGGAAGACGGTTTACAGGGGCACAGAGGTCCTGGAAGAACGGAAAATATCGGTAGACCGGTATGCGCCGTATCCGACCATCATCCGCCGGGGCCCTTGATAGCAACCAGCCCGGCAGGATTTTCGTTCATCTTCTATCTCGCCGCCCCAGCAGGGACAGGGGGACAGGGAC
>PWVN01000212.1 GCA_003561835.1 Syntrophomonadaceae bacterium | reverse complement strand
TGCCGGCTACAGCGTTTTCGGCCGCAAGGCCGCCGTGGCCAGCCATCATTACTGGACGGCTGTCTTTTATTCCATGCTCTTTGTCACCTTCTTTCTGGGTCTTTGGACCCTTCCCCGGGGGTTTTCCATCCCCCTGACCTTTGAAGTCCTGGCCAACCTCTTCTTCTTTTCCCTGCTGACGGTGGTGCTGGCCTACGGTTCCTACAACCGGGGCCTCAAGGAGGTGGAGGCGGGCAGGGCCAGCATCGCTGCCGCCGCCGAGGTGGTTATGGCTGTCCTGTGGGGGGTCTTCTTCTTCAGGGAAAGACTGGTTTTCTGGCAGTTCCTGGGCATTCTCCTGGTCCTGGGGGCGGCCCTGTTCATTCAGATGAATTCCGGGGGGTGTAATTCCCCGCCTTCCGGGGAACCTAACTGAAAAGGGAAAAGGGGGGACTCGATTGCTGGAAAATGTGGGCAGGGAAGACCGTCTGATCCGCTTTGTGGCCGGCTTCATTTACCTGGCCCTCTGGTTCTTCGGGGCTGCCCGGGGGGCCCTGGCCTTTGCCCTGGGGTTTGCGGCCATCTATGCCGCCGTCACGGGGACCCTGGGCCATGACCCCATCTACCGGCTTTTGGATTTCTCTACTCTGGGGGAAAGGCAAAAGAACTAGCCCCACGCAAAAATCAGGCCCTACAGGGCCTGATTTTTGTCGATGGGAACCGGGCTATTTCGGGGGCCCTAGCGGCGGGATTTGGTGTAGGAAGGTTCCAGGTTGGCCCGCCGCAGCCGCAGGGAGTTCAAAACCACATTTAGGGAACTGGCGGCCATGGCGGCAGCCCCGATCATGGGATGAAGGAGCCCCAGGAAGGCGGCGGGGATGGCCACGGCATTGTAAAACCAGGCCCAGAAGTAGTTCTGCCGGATCTTCCGGAAGGTGGCCCGGGACAGCTTCAGGGCGGCGATCACATCCCCCATATCCCCCTTGATCAGGGTGATATCCGCAGCCTCGATGGCCACATCCGTTCCGGTCCCGATGGCGATGCCTACATTGGCCTGTTTCAGGGCGGGGGCGTCGTTGATGCCGTCTCCCACCATGGCCGTCAAGCCCCATTCCTCCTGGAGCCTTTTAACCTCCCGGACTTTCCCCTCGGGCAGGACTTCAGCCAGCACCCGCCGGATGCCGGCCCTGCGGGCGATGGCCTCCCCCGTCCGCCGGTTGTCCCCGGTGATCATGGCTGTCTTGATGCCCATCTTCTCCAGTTCTGCCATGGCCGCCGGGGCATCGTCCTTCAGGGTATCGGCCACAGCCACCAGGGCCCTTACCTGCCCGTCCACCGCCAAAAACATGGCCGTCTTTCCTTCATCCTCCAAAGCCTCCAGGGGGCCGGTAAAGGCCTGGTAGTCGATGCCCTCCGCCTCCAGCAGCTTCCGGCTGCCCACCAGGGTCTCCCGGCCCTCCACCAGGCCTTTGACCCCCTTGCCGGTGAAGGAGGCGAACTTTTCGGGGGGCGAAAGCTTGATTCCCTCCCCTTTGGCCGCTTCGGTGATGGCAGCCCCCAGGGGGTGCTCCGAGGCGGCTTCCAGGCTGCCGGCCTGGAAGAGGGCCTCTTCCCGGGTGAAGCCGTTGAAGGTTTGGATGTCCGTTACCTCGGGCCTGCCCCGGGTGATGGTACCCGTCTTGTCAAAGGCGATAACCTTTACGTCCTTCATGGTCTGGATGGCTTCCCCGTTGCGAATGAGGATGCCCCGCTCGGCACCCAGGCCGCTGCCCACCATGAGGGCGGTGGGGGTGGCCAGCCCCAGGGCGCAGGGGCAGGAGATGACCAGGACCGCCGTGGCAGCCAGGAAGGCCAGGGCGATATGGGGGACGGCGGTGTTGCTCCAGGGGAAGTTGAAGAATTCCACGATGCCCCTGTGGAAGTCGGGGAAGAGCATCCAGGAGGCAAAGGCCCCCAGGGCGATGGTCAATACCAGGGGAACAAAAAAACCCGTGACCCGGTCGGCGAACTCCTGGATGGGAACCTTGGATCCCTGGCACTCCTCCACCAGCCGGATGACCTGGGCCAGGAAGGTATCCTTGCCGATCCGGGTGGCCTCGACCCGCAGGAGCCCCTGGCCGTTGATGGTGGAACCGATGACTTCGCTGCCCGGGGCCTTCTGCACCGGCAGGGACTCTCCCGTGGCCATGGATTCGTCCACACTGCTTTCTCCCCCCCTCACGATGCCGTCGGTGGGGATTTTTTCTCCGGGTTTTACCAGCATCAGGTCTCCCGGCCGCAGTTCTTCCACGGGGATCTCCCGCTCCTCATCCCCCACCAGGACCCGGGCTTTTTTGGCTTCCAGGGCCACCAGCTTCTTGATAGCCTGGGAGGCCCTTCCCTTGGCCCGGGCTTCCAGGTACCTGCCCACCAGGTGCAGGGCCATGATGGATGCGGCCATCTCGATAAAGGTGGTGATGGGAAAGATAAATCCCAGCAGGCTCAGGAGATAGGGGACCAGGGAGCCCAGGGTAACCAGGGTGTCCATGTTGGCGGACCCGTGCCGCAAGGCCTTCCAGGTACCCCGGTGAGTTTCGGCCCCCGCCACAAAAATGGGGGGGACGGCCAGAAGGACGGTGATAGAAAAATAGCCGGGAATCCGCCACAGGAACATGTGGATGACCATCAGCACCATGATGGCCCCGGCAAAGGCCGAGGCTGTGACCATCTTGCGGAAGGCTTTTTCCATGGTCTCCTCCGCCGTATCCCTTTCCCCGCCGGGAACCGGGCCGGTATCCATCCGGCCCTCATAGCCGGCGGCGGCAATGGCCGCCAGGATATCTTCTGCCCTGATGGTCTGCGGGTTGTAATGGACCCGGGCCTTTTCCAGGGGCAGGTTGACGCTGGCTTCTGTCACGCCGGGAAGCTGCTTGAGGGTCTTCTCCACCCGGCTGGAACAGGCCGAGCAGGTCATGCCGGAGATTTGCACGGTGAGGGAGGTGGATTCCCCTTCCACTTCCCCGGGATACCCGGCTTCGGCAGCGATGGCCAGAAGGTCATCCAAAGGAACCTTTTCGGGGTCGTACTCCACATAGGCTTTTTCCGCGGCAAAATTTACCCGGGCACTGAGGACTCCCGGGGTTTTGCCCAGAGCTGTTTCCAGCCGCCGGGAACAGGAGGCACAGCTCATGCCTCCCACCCGCAACGTGATTTTTTCCAGTTTGTCTTGCGGAGTTTCCTCTGTCATGGTCTTCACCTCGGTTTCTGAGGGGGCTCCCGCAGGGATACCCCCACCCCCCGGGTAGGGGGTTTATCTCCATTATAAGGCAGGCGGCCCTGGCCGTCAAGACATTTCTGGTTGAACAGCGGGAAGGAAGGGCAGCCGGTGTATCGCTGCTGCCGGGCAGGGAATTGGAAAAAAAAGGAGCCGGAGGGATCTCCGGCTCGGGGTTTTGCAAAGCCCTTCAGGCCTTGAAGTCCCGGTCATATTTGTCCAGTAGTTCTTTGATCTTTCTCGCCTGCAGGGCTTCCGTTTCGGCAAAATCCCGAAATACCCGGGCCACTTCCTCGTCCCCGGTACTGTCGGCAAACCGCTGGTAATCCCGCACCTGTTCCTGCTCATTGAGCAGGGCTCTTTTCAGAAAATCCTTGGTATCCACGTCCTCACCTCCGCTGAATCAAGATCCTTGAGTTCTCAAGCGCCACGCTGCTTCGGCCTCTCTTTCTAGTATGTTTCCTGCAATTCCCCTTATACTTTAATATTCCTTAAGATTTAAGGAAATTTGCCGGCGAATGAGTTATAATAGTATGTGGTGAAAAGAAATTGATAATTCAGGACGGGAGGGTTGGTTGTGGCGAAAAGATTGTACCGTTCGCGTACCCAGATCATGATGGGAGGCGTATGCGGCGGGCTGGCGGAGTATTTTGATGTGGATGTGACCATCATCCGGTTGCTCTGGGTCCTTTCCTTTTTTGCGGGAGGAGCCGGGGTGCTGGCCTATCTGGTGGCCTGGGTCATCATTCCCCAGGAGCCTGCAGGCTACAGCGAGGAAAAAAAAACTGAACTCCTAGAAGACCCCCGGGATGAAGGAGGCCTTTGCCCGGAGGTGGAGGAGGAGAGGCCTTCGCCCGCAGGGGAAGAGAAGGCCACCCGGGAGCGGAACAGGCTGGTGGGATTGATCTTTATCCTGGCAGGGGTATATTTCTTTGCCAGCCAGTTCTTCCCCCGCTACCTCCTGTGGCGGTACTGGCCCGTACTGCTGATCTTTTTGGGGCTTTTCTTTCTGGTTAGGGGAGTAAAAAGCAGCGAGTAGACAAGATGTTGGAGAGCCTTTGGTTCTCCTTTTTCTTGGGTCCCATTGGCTCCCGCAGACTGGCGGCCGGGAAAAAAGTTGGGGGAAAAGGTATTAGGAGGCAGGAAAATCTGGATTTGTGAAGAATTTAACTAATTCATACGGGCAATGTTGCCTTGAGTAGAGCCAAGTTATTTCATTCCTTTACGGGAGGAGGGCCAGGGTGCCCAGGATAAAAGCAGCCGAAGATTTGCTGTACTTTGAGGATAAGGGGGATATGGCCAGGGGAGCCACCTTCCTGTTTCTCCATGGGGCGGCAGGATCCAGCCTGCATTGGCAAAAAGTCCTGGCGGAACTGGAAACAGACCACCGGGTGGTGGCCCTGGACCTGCCGGGCCACGGGAATTCCAGCGGCCGGGGAAGCCGCTCCGTAAACTCCTATGTCAAGGTGGTGCGCTCTTTTACCGACACCTTGAACCTGTCCAACTTCATCCTGTGCGGCCATTCCATGGGTGGGGCCATTGCCATGGACTATGCCCTGAAGTACCCCGGAGACCTCAGGGGACTGGCCCTCATCGCCACGGGGGCCCGCCTCAAGGTGGCGCCTTTGTTTCTGGAGATCTGCCTGGAGGGAGACATGGACAAGCTGAAGGTCCTGCTGTCCAAGTATGCCTTTTCCCCGGGCGTCCCCCTGGTACACATTCAAAAGTGGCAGCAGCAGTGGGGCTTCCCCTCCCGGGAGATTGTCTACGGGGACTTCCTGGCCTGCAACAGCTTTGACCGCCTGCAGGAGGTGGGGCAAATCCGAACCCCAAGCCTCATCATCTGCGGCGACGAGGACCGCATGACCCCCCTGAAGTACTCCGCCTACCTGGCGGACAGGATGGAAAAAGCGCGGCTTGAGGTCATCCCGGGCGGCGGCCACATGTTGATGGTGGAAAAGCCCCGGGATCTGGGCAGAAGCCTGGACGGTTTTGCTGCAGAACTGATGCAGGAATAAAAAGGACGGCCCGGGGCCGTCTTTTTTATTCTGAAGGAAGGGCCCGGCGCAGTTCCTCCAGCTGCCGGGCAAAAACCCGGATGGTCTCCTCCAGGGGTTTTGGCTCTTCCATATCCACCCCGGCCTCCCGGAGGATGTCCAGGGAGTAAGCGGAACCGCCTTTCTTCAGGAAGCCGATATACCGGTTCCGGGCCCGGTCTCCCTCCTCCAGGATCTTTTTGGCCAGGGCGGTGCCGGCGGCAAAGCCCGTCACATATTTATAGACATAAAAATTGTAGTAGAAGTGGGGAATCCGGGCCCATTCCATGCCCAGCAGGGAATCGGCGGCAAAGCTCTCCCCGTAATACCGGCGGTTCAGCTCCAGCCACAGGGCCGACAGCTTTTCTGCCGTCAGGGCCTCCCCGGCCTCGGCCATGGTATGGATCTTGAGTTCGAATTCAGCGAAGAGGGTCTGCCGGAACAGGGTGCCGCGGATGCCCTCCAGGTACTGGTTCAAGATGGCAGCCCTCTCCCCGGGGGGGGATTCCTGCAGCAGGTGGTGGACCAGCAGGGCTTCATTGGTGGTGGAGGCCACCTCGGCGGAAAAAATGGTGTAGAGGGAATAGATGTAGGGCTGCTCCCGGGTGGCATAGTAACTGTGGAGGGAATGCCCCAGTTCATGGGCCAGGGTAAAGATATCGTTCAAGGTGCCGTTGAAATTCATCAAGATAAAGGGGGGGCTTTCGTAGGTGCCGAAGGAGTAGGCACCGAAGGTTTTCCCCTTGTTCTCGTACACATCGATCCACCGGGCGGTAAAGGCCTCCCGCACCGTTTTCCGGTAATCCTCCCCCAGGGGTTCCAGGGCTGCCAGGACAATCTCCCGGGCCTCTTCAAAGGAGTATTTCTTCTCCTGCCGCTCTCCCGTCAGGGGGACATAGAGGTCATAGAAATGCACCCGGTCCAGGCCGAGGGCCTCTTTTTTTACATCCACGTACCGGTGCAGGGGGGCCAGGTTCCGGTTCACCGTATCCACCACATTGTGGTAGACCCGCGTAGGGATGCGGTCCCGATCCAGATAGTGCTCCAGGCTGGAGGCATAGTTTCGGGACCGGCTCAGGAAGATGTTCTTTTTGACGGCGGCGCTCAGGGAAGCGTTGAGGGTATTTTTAAAGCCCTCCAGGGTGGCGAACATGGAGGTGAAGGCTTCCTTTCGCACCCGGCGTTCCGGCGACTGCAGGAAGGCCACAAACCGGCCGCTGGTCATGGCCGTCTCTTCCCCTTCGGCGTCCCGGATGGCGGGGAAGGTGATGTCGGCATTCAGGAGCATGCTGAAGACATTCTCCGGGGTTTCCAGAACCTCTCCCGCCCGGGAAAGGAGTTCTTCCTCCTTTTCCGTAAGGACATGGTCCCGCAGCCGGGTTATATCCTCCAGATAGTGGCGGTAGTGGGCCAGCCCCTCATCCTGGAGATAGTCCTGCAAAGCGCCGGCATCCAGCCGGAGGAGTTCGGGCTTGATGAAGGCCAGAGCCTCTTCGGCCCGGGCTGCCAGGGCCAGGGCCCTGTCTAAAAGTTCCTGGCTGCTGCTCAGGGTGCTGTCCTCATCCCGCCTCATCTTGGCGTAGGCGTAGAGCTTTTCCATCCGTACCCTCACCTGGTCCTGCAGCCTGAGGGCCTGGTGGAGGTCCCGGGCTGAATCTCCCAGGGTGCCTTTCCTGGCTGCCGCCCGGGGCAGCAGTTCCTCCACCCGGCGGAAATCCTCCTCCCAATCCTGAACCTTTGGGTACATCAGCTCCAGCTTCCATCTGTAGCGAGCGGGGATATCCTGTCGCAGGGGCAAACCTTTCTCCTTTTTCTTTTCCATGTTTAAACCTCCTTTTCCCGGCAGCAGCTGCCGCCGGATCCCGGTTATGTATAGTATGTTCATGTTTGCGAGCCCCTATCTTTGTCTGGAGCAGGAGGGAGAAGGGATGGAATCTCATGGGTTACCTCCGCTGCGGCCTATAGTTATATAGAAATTTTATCATGGATGAAGCCTGTATTGAAGTGGTTAATAAAGGGAGCTGCCGGCAGGCCCCTTTTCCGGCGGCGCAGGTAGAGGAGGGACAAAAGGCCCGTCAGGAAGCTCAAGAGGGCGAAGGTACCCACCCACAGGAGGGCGGTATCCCGAAAGAAGCCCTCGGGGAGCATCTGGATGAGGATTTCCCGGGAGGGGTCCAGGATCCACAGGTCGTTGTCGAAGAAGACCTCGTGAAAGAGGACAAAATAGGGGGAGAAGTTTGCCGCCGCCACCCCGCCGATGAGGGCGGCCAGGGTGAGGGGGAGCCAGCCGGCCCAGGCCAGGGCGGCAGCGGCCTTCTCCTTTGCCCCTTTAAGGAGGAGAAACCCCAGGGAGGCCAGGAAGGAAACCAGGGCGATATTGCGTATCCGAAAGCCCCCCTGGAAGAGGTGCAGGACATCCACCATGTGGTCCTTCTCTCGCCGGCCGAAGATCTCCCTCTCCTCCCCCCGGACCCGGGAGATGACCACCAGGTCTTCCCGGTCCCCCCGGAGGTAGGCCATGACCTGGTCCATGGTATACAGGAGGTCTTCCCTCTCCATACCTGTCGCATCTTCAATGCTGTAGCGGGAAAACTGCAGGCCGTAATAGGCCCGCTGAAAGGCCAGGGCCTCCAAAGAGGTGAAGAGGAGGACCAGGGGCAGGGTGAGGATGATGACCAGTTGCGCTGTTCTCTTCATAGGAACCTCCCACAGGCAAGGTTTTACAGGGAGCCGCTCGCCCGCCGCTTTCCGGCCCGCCGCCGCTTCAGGAAGAAGAGGAGGAGGGCCAGGAGGAAGAGGAGGGCCAGGCCGGGCCAGAGGAGCAGGGGGATGGTCCGGACCTGGACCAGGCGTCCGGCCGCCCCGTCATAGTAGCCGGGGATCCAGGGGTTACCGTCGGGGCCCGGGGGTTGGGCGGCGGCATATTCCACCACCGTCTGCCACATCTTGAGCTCTTGCCCGTCCCGGTAGATGATTCCTGCCGCGATATCCACCGGATTCCCTTCCCTGTCCTTGGGAACCAGGGCCAGGCTGGGCAGCAGGTCTCCCACCATGGGCAGGAAGGCGGCGGCAAAGTTGTCCACCACCACGTGGTAGAGGGTTTCGTCCCCCCGCTCAAGAGAAACGAATTCACCCTCCTGCTGGATCCCCTCCCCTATATACCGCTCCGCCTTCAGGACGGCCCGGGTGGTGGGTACGGGGATGTTCTTGACGGGGACCCAGAAGAGGATGGCCCGGGCCGGGTCGTAGTTCATCCGCAGTCCGGAGAGCTGGGGGTAGAAGGCGTTGCCCATCATCTCCGAGAGGAGGACGAAGACCTCCAGGGCCCTGCGGACTTCTTCCCCCGTAAGATAGGTGGAAACCAGGGGGTAGCCGGCCCGGCCGTCGGGTCCGGAACCCAGGCCCACCAGGTCCACCAGGTCGTAAAAGGAGACTTTATCCCTGGAGTAGGCCATGGACCCCGGCACCAGGTCCCCCCGGAGGGTCCCGTTGAATTGGAAAGCGAAGTCCACCCGTTCCCCCAAAGCTTCCTGGGCCCCAAACCGCATGGCATCGGCCACGAAGTTGCGAAGGGGGGATTCCTGAAAGGGGGTGTTGGGCAGGGGGAAGGAAGTGTAGGCCACCGTGTCGGCGATGTTCCGGAAGCGGCCCCCCGTCATGGCCTGGATGAGGGCGTTCAGTTCCCCGGTAAAGTCTTCCACCCGGGCGGCCATGACGGGGTCCGCCGGTACCCGGTGGTCCAGGGGCAGGAGATGGGGGCGGCCCGTCTCCGGGTTTCGCACCCTGAGCTTTCCGGTGGTCGGGTTAAAGCCCAGTTCCAGGATGCCCAGGTTTTTCAGGTATGAACCGGCCTGCACGATCAAGGTTTCCCCCACCACCAGGGGTTCTTCCAGGGCCGTGTGGCAGTGGCCCCCCACGATGATGTCGATTTCCGGGACGGCCCGGGCCAAAAGCCGGTCCTCTTCCTCCCCCGAGTGGGTCAGGGCCACGATGATATCCGCCCCTGCTGCTTTCAACTCCTGCGCCGCCCGCCGGGCCGCCTCATGGGGGTCGGAAAACTCCACGGGCTTGGTCACCGGGGCTTTCTGCTGGCCATCCTCTCCCAGGAGGCCCAGAAAACCCACCGTCAGGTTCGCGTCCACTTGCACCAGGTGGGTTTCCTCAATCCCCAGGTTCGCCAGGGGGTGCCCGGCCGGGGGATGGGTGTTGGAGGCCACGATGACGGTGCCGGCGGCGGGGTTTGGGAAACCGGCGTCGGCCAGGTACCGGGCCAGGACCTCCGGCCCGTGGTCGTACTCGTGATTCCCGATGGTGGCCACATCATAGCCCAACTCCAGCATCAGGCTGAGTTCCGGCGCCTTCCCCTCCAGGCTCAGCCAGCTGAAGGCGGAACCTCCCATGTAGTCCGCGGCGGAGACCAAAAAAACCCTTTCCCCCTCGGCATCCTTGGCGGCCCGAATCTCCCCCACAGCGCCGGCCAGGCGGGCGAAGCCCCCCAGGGCGGGGTTGGCCTCAGTGGGGTGGTCATCCACCAGGGGAGAGGGGATCAGGGCTGAGTGTTCGTCGTTGGTATGGAGGATGGTAAAAAAGATTTCTCCCGGGGCCGCGGTGGCGGCGGCTGCCAGGGCTGAGGCCGCCAGGGCGATACCCAGGACGACTGCCATGGCCCACCGGGGCCATGCTGCAAAAAAATTCGGCATGGCGCACTGCTCCTCTCAAAATAGTGATCTATGAATGCCTTCCGAAATATTTTAATTTGATTATAACCCGATGGGGAAGATATGGGTAGGGTTTTTTATGGCAAGCCTGTGAAGGCTTTGGAAAGGAGGCCTGCCCATGTGGCTGCCCCGGAAGGTTTTTTTTGAAGAGAAGGCCCTGGACTACCGGCGGGGCCGGGAGATGCTGGACAATTTTAAGGATCGTCGGATCCCGGTGGAAATCATCAAGGCGGGGGGGAGGGTCAAGGGCCGGGCCGCCGGCAGCCCCCTCCAGGCCCTGGCGGAAGCGAAACAGACCCTGGCGGTGAGGGTCCACCGGGCCAGGGAATTTTCTTCCTGCCGGCCCTCGGCCCACTACCAGCTGCCCCTGAGCAGCAGCTGCCCCGGCAGGTGCGAGTACTGCTACCTGTACACCCGCCTGGGGAAGAGGCCCTACCTGCGGGCCTATGTGAATGTGGAGGAGATCCTGGACCGGGCCAAAGCCCACATGGAAGAGAGGCTCCCGGAGGTGACCACCTTCGAGGGTTCGGCCACGTCGGACCCCGTGCCCCTGGAGCCCTTCACTGGTTCCCTGGCGGCCGCCATCGAGTTTTTTGGCCGGCAGGACCATGGACGTTTTCGCTTTGTCACCAAGTTTTCCCAGGTGGAGGGTCTCCTGGGCCTCAAGCACGGGGGGCATACCCGCTTCCGCTTCAGCGTCAACACGGACCGGGTCATCGGGGAAT
>PWVN01000110.1 GCA_003561835.1 Syntrophomonadaceae bacterium | reverse complement strand
TATGACGGAGGAAACCCTAAGGCTTTTGGCCGGCGAGGGAACTGCCTGGATCCCCACCCTGTCCCCCCTGTGGCACCTCACACAGCAGGAGACACACGGAAAAGTTCAAAAACACATAGAAAAGGCCCTGGAGGGACAGCTTAGGGCCTTGAAGGTAGCGGTGGATATGGGAGTGCTGGTGGGTGTGGGAACGGACCTGGGCCCATCGGCCCTCCCCCCGGCCAGGGCCTATTACCAAGAAATCCTTATGTACAGGCAGGCGGGGTTAAGCTGGGAAGACATCCTGCGGGCCGCCTGCTTTAATGGCTATAAAATCCTGGGCCTGGACCACCTTCTCGACCCCCCTGTGAATGCACACCTGCTGATCAACCTGCCCCATGACCTGGAGGCCTTTTTTGCCGCAGGCAGGCCCCCGGGGAAACTGGCATTGTAGCACCGACAAAGGAAACCGTCCCTGTTGCCCATCAGCGAAAGATCTTTTTCCACCAGGGGCGCCGGACGACCTCGCTTTCCAGGCTGTCCATGCGGTGCTTCAGGTACTGAAGCTCCATCTCCCTTTCCTCGTCCCGTTCCGCCAGGTCCTGGGTCACATCGTCTATACGCTGCAGGTCCTCTTTTTGGTCCGCCAGGATCTGCAGTACATTGGAAAGTCTTTCCAGGGCAGCTATGGCCCGCTGCCTGCTCATGACAAGGCTTTGCTCCTCCTGGGGGGCCAGGGCCAGGGCCCTGGGCCTTGTCCCCTCCAGATGGTGCCGTATCTCCTCGGTGGTAAAACCTTTCCTGTACAGGTCGGCAATGTCCGCCAGGATTTCTACGGCCTCGGGGCTGTAACGGGTCACCCGGTTGAACCGTTTTGCCGGCAAGAACGTCTCGAAGAGCTTTGCCCACCTGCGGGCTGTCGTTTCAGCCACATCCAGTTCTTCCGCCAGTTCGGCAATGAGAAGCCAGTCCTCCATGCACACACCCCCGGTCTGACCTGCCCTGTAATTTGAGCTCCACCATGTTGCAGCAAAAAAGCGTGTTCCCTTGTCACTGCTTTTTAATTTTCTTCATAATACTGGTGATTCCTTCTTTGTAGAAATTATTGGAGAAAAAAAGAAGGGCCTTCCCTTTTTTGACTGCAATGCCACCCGGGAGTACTGCTGGAACTCGCGCAGTTTCAGAAGTAAAAAGCCGGCGATTCTAAAGAAACCTTAACAAATTCTTAACGATTTCAGGGAAACTTTTCCCCCCTGCTTACGTCATAAGTACAAAACAAACAAAGGGGGAATCCCAAATGAAGAAAAGCTTCCTGATGGTTGGCATCCTGGTGGTCCTGCTGGTAGTATCTGCAAGTGTGTGCGCGGCCTCTGACGACATCGACTACGTGGGCAAAGACCTGGAACTCAAGGACGGGGAAGCCGGTATCATTTCCATCGAAGACGGTGATGCTGAAAGGGATAGCTCAATCCTTTACCTGTTCGGGGGAGCCGCTCTCCTTCTGGTAGCCTCCGGAGGCGTGGTCTTACGGCTTAAGAAAGTAAAGTAGACCGGTACGGAAATTACCTTAACAGGCGAGATGCCTGTTTTTTTTTATTCCCGGGATCCTGTACGATCAGTTTTGCCGATAACGCCGGCGACCACAGGCCCGCTGTGGATCCCCACCCGCAACTGTATGTCCTTATTTTTGTAACGCCGGGTTTCTTTAATCATATCAAGGTGTTGATCGGTGATGGGTTCTTCCTGCCTCTTGAGGCGCTCCGCGATGCTTTTGGGCAATATGTTGAGCAGAAGCCTCTGCTACACCAATGTTGCCGCAGCCAGGACGATGATGTGCCAGGATTGGTCTTGTACCACCTTCAGCCAGGAGTTGCCCCCTGCCCGGGAAACATGTTTAGCCCAAAGATGGACAAATCTCCTTCTGTCAATCACGAAGTGGCCCAGGAAGATGAGAATCATGGCGGTAAGGGAGAGCCCCCCCACCGGCAGGGTAAAAATGGCCACAGCGGCTGTATAGGTGAGGCAGTGGGCCACCAGGGGAATCCACTCCACCGCCTTTTTTTCGGCCATCCAAGAGGACTGCAGCAGGAAGTCTCCGGCCAGGTGGCCTACGAGCATCCAGGTAAAAAGGTTCATGTTGTGTCTCCTTTGCCCGGGGTTTCTGTTCATTTTTTCTGGCTTTCCCTACCAATTCCTGCTCACACCGTTATATTTATTGCCAAACAGGATTTTTGCCCTTCCGGGGTCGAATGTATGTATTATGGATAACCGGAAGGAGGGTCTTTATGGTACGGGATTTATTCCAGAGGGAGTTGTCCGGCCTGCAGGCCTGGCTGGAGGCAACGAAGAGGAATGGGTGGATTTCTTGGTCTCCGATGTGGCTAAACGCGGGGATTATCTGAGAAGTGTTGTGGAGTGGGCCTCACAGGACAGCCTGCTTGCGGGTAAAGGGGCGGAGGTCCTCTCCTTCTATCGGGAGTATGAGGATAAGGCCCTGGATACCCTGACTGCCTACGGGAAAATCCGGGGGTTTGAGAAGATTGCTGCGGAGGGTGCCTGGGCCAGGTAGCATCTCCATAAAGCCTGCGAGACCCTGGGTTCCTGAGTGCAGAAGAAGGCGAAGACCGCCGACAGCGCAGAACCCGGCCCGGCTTTGGATCCTGAAGCGGCCGGCAGGGTTTATGCCCGCACCTGGGACGGCCCCGCCCACTTTATGGGGGAGCTGGCAAAGCTTCCGGCAAAGCGGCGCCTGGAGTGGGCCCGGTATCAAAAGGAAGCCAAAATCAGTTCCGGCTACGATACCTTC